>JBICIB010000141.1:0-3689 GCA_043101415.1 Planctomycetota bacterium JB042
ATCTCCCCGAGGTTCGACACGCCGTCGTCCCCGACGCGCGACGGTCCCCGCGCGGCCCCGCAGGCGGCGAGCACGACCACCTCCGCCGGCCGCCCGCGCCGCTCGGCGTCGCCGGACGTGAACCGCCCGTCGTCCCCGTCGTCCGGCGTCAGCAGCAACGACGCCGGACGGATCCGTCGCCGCTCGTACCCGCCGTGCGCGAGGACGGTGACGACCCGCGCGTCGCTCTCCGCGAGGGCGCGCCGCGTCGCCGCCCGCCCGAGCCGCGCCGACCGCCGCTCCTCGTCGAACGGGAGGAGCAGCCGCGCGGCGCCCGCGCGATCGAACGGGAGGGCCGGCACGTCGTCCCGCGCGGGCGCCGCGAGGAGCGCGACCTCGAACCGTGACGTCGCGCGCGGGCGGACCGCGAGGTGGTGCCCGAGCGAGATCGTCGGGATCGATCGCACGGCGTGGGTCCGGCCGAGCGGCTCGCCGTCCGCCGGCGCGACGCACTCGAACGGCACCCACCCCAGCCAGTCGTGGCCGGTGACGACGACCCCCTCCCAGGACGCGACGCGCGCGGCGATCCGCGCGGGGAGGAGGAGGCGGCCGAGGGCCCGGCCCGCGTCGTGCGCGCGTGCCCGCGCCGCGTCGAGCCGGGCGCCGTCCGTCGCCGGAGGGGGACGGGAGACCTCCTCCTGGAGCCGGACGACCGCCCGGCGGAGGACCTCCTCGTCCGCGGTCGTCGCGTGGAGGACGACGTCCCGGTCGACCGCGAAGACGTGCGAGCCGCCCTTCGCCGGGAGGTGGACGAGCAGCCCCTCCCCGTCCGCCAGCAGGTCGCGGCGGACCGCCTCGAGCGGGACGACGTCGAGCGCGAGCGCCCGCGCCAGCGACCCCGACGCGTGCGCGCGCAGGAGCAGCCCGAGCGCCTCCTCCTCGTACGCCCCCTCCCCCCGCTCGGCGAGGAGGTGGATCGCCTCCGACGGCACGCTGCGCCGCATCGAGTAGTAGAGGAACCCGACCCCTCCCTCGAACGTCGGCGCGTGGCGCCAGGCGTCGAGGAGCGCGTCGCACCCCTCGCGCAGCCGCGCCTCGAGCGCCCCGGCCGGCTCGCGGCCGCCCCCCTGCCGCCGCAGCCAGGCGACCGCCGCCGCGGTCCGCGCCCGCGCGAGCGGATCGTCCCCGGCGAGCGCCTCGGCCCGCTCGAGCGCCTCGCGCGCCGCCTCGGGCCGTCCGCTCTCCTGCCGCGCCCGCGCCCTCCAGATCCAGGCGCTCCACCGATCGCCGCCGGGGAGCGCCCCCTCGTCGAGCGCCGCCAACGCCCGCTCGGCGCGGTCGGCCGCCCCTTCGTCGTCCTGCTCGCTCATCCAGCGTGCCTGGATCCGGCGGAGCTCGAGCGGGGCGATCGCGCGCGGCCCGCCCGCGGCCACCTCGGGGTCGACGAGCGCGCGGCCCGCGAGGTGGGCGGCCTGGGCGTGGCTGCCGCCGGCGAGCGCGACCTCGACCGCGTGCCGGGCGACGACCGGCGCCCGCTCGGGCCGGAACACCTCCTTCAGCCGCTCGAACGTCCGCCGCTCGACGGCGTGCATGCGGGCCGCGAGGTCCGGCGTGCCGTACGCGATCCGCCGCTCGACGCGCAGCCCGGCCAGCACGCACGCGATCTGGACCGGCCGCCCGTCGCCCTCCTCCAGCCGCGCCGTCACCGCGTCGAGCGTCTCCTCCGTCGGGGCCGGGAAGCCGTGCGCCTCGAGCTCGAGCGCGCGGACGTGCAGCCAGGGGCCGCTCCGGGGCGCGCGTCCCGCGAGCCGTTCGTACCCCGCGAGCCGCGCCTTCGCCGCCTCGGTCCGCCCGTCCCGCAGGTGCCGGCCGACCAGCTCCGAGAGGAAGGCGGCCTCGGCGTCGTCGAGGTCGACGCCCCGCGCCGCCTCCGGGAGGGCGCCGCGGTCGAGGCGACGGAGCGCCGAGAGCCCGGACTCGAGCAGCTCGGCGCGCCGCAACGAATCGGGGGGGAGCGCGTCCGACTCGCGATGGACCGCGTTCGAGAGGACGGCGAGCTCCCACAGCTCGGTCCCGGAGAGGTCCGCGTCGGCGGCGGCGAGCCGCGCGGCGAGCGACTCGACCCGCGCGAGCCTCCGCTCCGCCCGCTCCTCCGGCGTCGGCTCGCCGGCCGTCGCCGCGGCCCCGACCGCCCCGAGGAGCGCCGTCACGCCGAGCGCCGCCGCGAGGAACGCCGGACCGATCCCGAGCCCGACGGTCGCCGGGCCGGCGCCGGTCAGCGCCGCCGCGCCCGCGCGCTCCCGGCCCCGATCTCGTCGCCCGCCTCGAGGACGCGCACCCGCCACTCGATCGCGTCGGGGAGCGCCGCCCGCTCGCCGGCGCTCGGCCGGTACGAGGGCTCGAACAGGTCGCGCTTCCGGAGCACGACGCGGCCGTCCGCGGCGTCGCGCACGGTCAGCTCGTAGCTCGCCGTCGGAGGAAGGTCGTCGAAGCGCCACGCGAAGGACTCGAACCCGGGGACGCGGCCGGCGGGCCGCACGCACTCCACCTCGTCCGATCCTAGCCGCAGGCGTCCCGGATCGGCCGGCGGCGGCACGTCGCGCGACGCCAACCACGCCCCCCCGACGAGGAGGAGGGCGGCGGCGACCAGCCAGCGCACGGGCGATCCCGGCGCGGCGGTCGTCGCGGGGGCGGGACGCGCGGCGCGGATCCGATCGCGGAACCCCGCCATCAGCGCGTCCTCGTCCGCGGTCGGCGCCTCGTCGCGGATCTCGTCCAGGGCCCGCTCGCGATCGGCGGCCTCCCGCCGGAGCAGGCGCTCCATCTCCTCGACCGCCTCGCTCCGCGGGTCGTCCGGTCGGTCGCTCATCCCCCCCTCCCTTCGAAGCGGCGCGCGAGGGCCGCGCGCATCCGCTCGAGGCCGCGGTAGTACCGGGACTTCACCGTGTTCGTCGACGCGCCGATCCTCATCGCGGACTCCTCGAGCGTCATCTCGCCGAAGTGCTTCGCCCGGATCACCGCCGCCTCCGCCTCGGGCAGGCGATCGAGCTCCTCGTGGATCGCGTCGACGTCGAGCCGATCGAGCCGATGCTCGGACGGGGACGCGGAACGGTCCGACGCCTCCTCCGCCTCCGACGAGCCGCCGACCGTCGCGCGCCGCCGCACCCGGCGGACGCGGTTCAGGAGCGACAGCACGCAGAAGTGCCAGACCCACGTCTCCAGGCTCGCCTCCCCGAGGAACGTCGGGAGCTTCTCCAGCACCAGCGCCAGCACGTCCTGGCCGAGCTCGCGGAGGTCGTCGCGCCCGAGCGCCCCTCCCAGCCGGCGGTTTCGATTCGCCAGGATCCGGGGGACGCAGCGCATCCGCTCGACGAACTCATCCTCGGCGGCGCGGTCTCGCCTTGGAAGGGCGAGACGACGAGCGAGACGAGGAGCGGGAAGAGGAGGGCGGGTCCGTTCATTCCGCGAGGATACCCGCCTTCGATCGGCGTCGAAGCGCCCCTCCTCCGCGCGAAGAGGAGCGTCCCATGCCCGATCCCGCCCGCCCGCGACCGGCCGATCCGGCGCCGGACCACGACGTCCCGATCGCCCTCCCGTGACCCGCGCGTCCGCTCGCGGCCGCCGGGCGCTACGATTCTCCGGCAACCGTCCTCCGGAGCGACGACACTCACCCCGTGACCCGATCGAGCAGAGGAGCCGAGGATCTCGAC
>JBICIB010000142.1:0-10355 GCA_043101415.1 Planctomycetota bacterium JB042
GGATGGAATCGACCACAGCGCCGCACTCGGATCGAGTCGGTTGAACCCTCTCCCCTCGGGGGGAGGCCCTGCTTCGAAGGGATCGCCGGCTCGCCGGGCTCCGGTCCGCGCCTCTCTTCCCCCTCCGACGTTCGTCTCCGCCCGCCGAGAATCGGGAGGAAGCGCGGGCATGGTCGTCCGTCCCACCTCCCTATGGTGTGCGCGATGTCCCTCTCCCGCCGGGTGACGGGCGGCGCCGTCTGGCAGCTCGGCGCCCGCCTCTTCTCCGCCTCCGTGATGTTCGTCGTCACGGCGGTGGTGCTGGCGCGGACGCTCCCCGAGGCGGAGTACGGGCGGTTCCACTTCCACCTGACCCTCTACCTCCTCGTCACGTCGCTGGTCGACTTCGGCGTCAACCGGGCGGCGATCCGGATGGTCGCGGCGGGAGAGGCCGCGCGCGGGGCGGCGCTGGCGGCGGCGGTCCGTCTGAAGCTCCTCGTCGGGGCGCTCGGGTTCGTCGCGATGGCCGGGGTCGCGCTCCTCGTCGAGCCGGACGGGGCGTCGCGGCTGCTGCTCGTGATCGCGGCGGCGCACGCGCTGGCGCACGGGTGCGGGGCCGCCTCGATCGGGTTCGAGGTCGACGTCCGGTACCGCGCGCCGGCGACCAGCTCGCTGGTCGGTCAGTCGCTCTTCCTCGTCGCGGGGCTCGCCCTCGCCGCCGCGGGCGTCCGGTCGGCGGCGCCGTACCTGCTCGCCTGGGCCGCGGGGCTGACGCTGCAGAACCTGAAGCTGTACGCGGCGGCGCGCGCCCGGGGGGACGTCGGCGGGGAGGTCGACCGCGAGCTCCTCGTCCGGCTCGCCCGGGAGGCGGCGCCGCTCGGCCTCTCCGCGATCGCGGTCGCGATCTACTACTACTCCGACACGCTGATGCTCCGGCCGTTCCGGGGCGAGGAGGAGGTGGCGCGCTACTCCACGGCGTACCGGCTGATGACGTTCGGCCTGATGACGCCCGTCCTGTTCAGCCAGGTCGTCTTCCCGGTCTTCACGCGCTGCCGGCAGCGGTCGTCGGAGCTCCTCCGCGAGGTCGTCCGGGCGAGCGCGTTCTACCTCGCCCTCCTCGGGGCGCTCGGCGGCGCGGTGCTCGGCGGGCTCGCGCCGGAGCTCCTCGAGGCGGTGTACGGCGCGACCTATCGGGGGGCGGCCCCCGTGCTCGAGGTCCTCGCCGTCGCGATGGTCTGCGTCCACCTCACCTACCCGCACACGACGGCGCTGATCGCGTCGGGGCACGCGGCCGACTTCACGCGGATCACCGCGGTCGCCGCGGCGCTGAACGTCGGCGCGAACCTGGTCGTGCTCCCGCGGTACGGCGCGGAGGGGGCGGCGGCGACGACGCTCGGGACCGAGGCGTTCGTGCTCGTCGCCGGGGTCGTCCTCGCGCGGCGGAGGACCGGCGTGACCGGGCTGTCGGGGCGGCTCCTCGGGCCGGCCGCGCTCGCGGCGCTCCTGGTCGTGCTGCTGCGCGGCCCGCTCGCCGGTTGGCACTGGGCGGCGGCGATGGCCGCCGCCGTCGCGCTCGCGGCCGGGGCCGCCGTGCTGCTCGGCGCGTTCCCGTTCCGGCTCGGCGTCGACGAGGAGCACCTCGCGGTCGAGGAGGTCGAATGAGGATCGGCGTCGACTTCCGGCCGGTCCTCTTCTCGCGGACCGGCATCGCGCGGTACGTCGCGGAGCTCGTGAAGGGGCTCGGTGCGCTCGGGGCGCTCGACCTCGATCTGCGGCTGCACGGAGACGCCTTTCGCCGCGAGCTCGATCCGGTGCGCGCGGCGAGGATCGTCCGCCTCGGCCGGGCGAGGCTCTATCGGCGCCGGATCCCCGGGCGGCTGCAGAGGCTCCTCGGCCCGCTCGGCCGGACGGTCGACCGCCGGCTCGACGTCGAGCTGTTCCACCACACCGACCTCGCGATCCCGCCGGTCGGCGCGGTCCCGACGGTGGTGACCCTCCACGACCTCGCGTTCGAGGTCGACCCCTCGTTCCACGAGCCGGCGTTCCGGCGGGACGTGGCGCCCCGCGTGCGCGCGGTCGTCGAGCGGGCGGCGAAGGTGATCACGCCGTCCGCCGAGACCGCGCGCCGGCTCGGGGAGTTCTACGGGGTCGAGCGCGACCGGGTCGCGATCGTCCCCCACGCCGCCGACCACATGCTGGCCCCGGACGACGCGGCCGACGAGGAGGAGGTGCGGCGTCTCCTCGACGCGGCGGGCGTCCGGTCGCCGTACGTCCTCTCGGTCGGGACGATCGAGCCGCGCAAGAACCACCTCCGGCTCCTCCGCGCGTTCGAGCGGTTCGCCGCGCGGCGGCCGCACGGGCTGGTGCTGGTCGGGCGGTGGGGGTGGCTGTGCGACGACGTCCGCGCCGCGCTGGCGCCGCTCGTCGCCGCCGGCCGCGCCGTCCACCTCGAGACGCTCCACGACCGGTTCCTGCCGGGGCTGTACGACGCGGCCGAGTTCTCGATCTACCCGTCCTTGTACGAGGGGTTCGGGCTTCCCGTGCTCGAGGCGATGGCGCGCGGCTGTCCGGTGGTGACGACCGAGGGGGGCGCGCTGCCCGAGGTCGCGGGGAGCGCGGCGGTGGCGTGCGACGGGTCGAGCGAGGAGGCGCTCGAGGCGGCGCTCGCGTGCGTCGCGGACGACCCCTCGCTGCGGCGGTCGCTCGCCGCGAAGGGGCGGGCGAGGGCGGCGGAGTTCTCCTGGCTCCGCTCCGCCGCGGCGCACCTCGACGTCTACCGGGAGGTCGTCCGGCGGTCGGGCGGCGGGTAGTCTCCGGGCATGCGGATCGCCGTCGACGTCTCGATCCAGGAGAACGCCCTCGTCACGGGCGTCGAACGGGTGCAGCGTTCGCTCCTCGAGGCGCTGGCGACGGTCGACGACGAGAACGAGTACCTGCTGGTCTCGAAGCGCGACATCGACCTCGGCCTGCCGCTCTCCGACCGGTTCCGTCGGGTCGCGGCGGTGCGCGACGGTCCGACGTACCTCTGGCGCGAGCGGGTCGTCCCGGCGCTCCTGACGAGGGAGCGGATCGACGTCTTCCACTCCCCGGTGTCGGCGACGCCGGTCCTCGGCAAGGCGAAGAAGATCGCGACGGTCCACGAGCTGCCGTGGGTCGAGCGCGACGCGCAGGTCCCGCACGGCGAGGTCGTGCGCCGCGGGCACCGGGTCTGGCTCTTCCTGAACGTCCGGTACGCCTCCCGGATCGTCGCGGTGTCGAACCGGACCCGCGACAACATCCTCTCGCTCTACCCCGACGCGGGGGAGAAGATCGACGTGATCCACCACGGGATCGACCCGCGCTTCCGGCGGCTCGACGACCCGCCGCCGCGGGGGGAGTTCCTCTCGCGGCTGGGGATCCCGGACCGGCCGTTCGTCCTGTTCGTCGGCACGTTGCGGCGGAAGAAGAACCTGCGAGCGTTGGTCGAGGTCTTCTCCGAGCTCCCCGAGGCGCTGCGCGAATCGCACGTGCTGGTGCTCGCCGGCGTCCGGGCGCCGGCCTGGCCGGAGCTCGAGGAGCGGATCGAGGCGCACGGCCTCGCGGGGCGGGTCTTCCTGCCGGGGTACGTCCCCGACGACGACCTCGTCATCCTCTACAACCTCGCCGACGCGCTGGTCTACCCGTCGCTGTTCGAGGGGTTCGGGCTGCCGCCGCTCGAGGCGATGGCGTGCGGGACGCCCGTCGTCGCGTCGAGCGGCGGGGCGATCCCGGAGGTCGTCGGGAAGGCGGCGTTGACGTTCCCGCCCGGGGAACGGGACGCGCTCCGCGGCGCGCTCGAGCGGGTGCTCGGCGAGCCGGACGTCGCGGCCGAACTGGCGCGGAAGGGGCGCCGTCACGCCCGCCGGTTCACGTGGGAGAAGACGGCCGAGCGCTACCTCGCGCTCTACCGCGAGCTCGCCGAGGGGTGAGCGCGTGAGGATCGCGGTCGACGCCTCCGCGGTCGGCCCCGCGCCGTCGGGGGCCCGGACGCGGATGATCGCCCTCCTGGAGGCGTACGCGCGCGCCGCGTCGACGCACGAGCTCGTGGTGTTCGCGACGGCGGACTCCGGGCTCCCGTCGCGCCTCGAGAGGTCCGGCGTCGCGTGCGTCGAGGTCGCGCCGCCGCCGTCGCCGCCGGTTCGGCTCGTGCGCGGCACCGGGACCTGGCGCCGCCGTCTCGCCGAGGTCGGCGCGGAGGCGTTCTCGGCCGAGACCCTGCCGCCCCCCGGCGCGCTCGGCGTCCCGACCGCGGTGACGATCCACGACCTCCGCGACCTCGCTCCCGGCGCGCCCCGCCTCGGCGCGCGCCGCCTCTACGCGCGCCACCTCCTCCCCGCCGCCCTCCGCCGGGTCGATCGGGTCGTCGCGGTGTCGGAGTGGACGAAGGGCGAGGTGGCACGCCGCCTCCGGTTCCCGGCCGAACGGATCGACGTGGTGCGGAACGGGGTCGAGGTCCCGGCGCTCCGTCCCGATCCGAGCGCGGTGGAGGCGTGGCGCCGGGCGCGGGGGGCGACCCGCCGGCCGGTCCTCGCGCTCGGGCATCTCGAGCCGCGGAAGAACCTCGCGACCCTGATCGACGCGGTGCGCGCGCTCCGCGCGTCGGGGCGGGACGACGTCGGCGTGGTGCTCGCCGGGCGCGACGAGGCGGGGGAGGGCGCGCGTCTCCGCCGGCGGGCCGCGGCCGCCCCGGTCGTGCCGCTCGTCCTCACCGGACCGCTCGACGAGGGGGAGCGGCTCCTCGCGCTCGCCGGAGCGGCGTCGGTCGCGACCCCTTCCGCGCTCGAGGGGTTCGGGATGGTCCCGCTCGAGGCGATGGCGGCGGGGGTCCCGACGGTCTCGTCGAGCGCCGGAGCGTTGCCGGAGGTCGTGGGAGACGCCGGCCTGCTCGTCGCGCCGGACGACGTCGAGGGGTGGGCGGAGGCGATCGGGCGCCTGCTCGACGACGACCGCGAACGCGAGCGGCTCGTCGCGGCGGGACGCGCTCGCGCCGCGACGTTCTCGTGGGACGACGCGGCGCGGAATCTCGTCCGGGCGCACGACGCGCTTCAAGCGTCGACCGCGCGGCGCTAGGCTCGCGCCCGGGATGGTGCTCTCGCTCCTCGTCTTCGTCCTCGGCTTCACGGCCGGCGGGCTCGCCTCGTTCGTCGGGACGGTCGCCGGGCCGATCGCGGCCGACGTGCTGCTGCTCGGCGCCGCGGCCGGGCTCGCGGTCGTCCGTCCGCCGTCCGGCGCCCGCGTCGCCGCGTTCCCGCCGGGGACCGCGGCGGTCCTCGGCGCGCTCGCGCTCGCCGCCGCCGGCGCGGCGGTCGCGCTGCCGCTCGAGATCGCCGCGCTCCCGATCGTGATCGCCGGCGTCGTGCTCGGTCGGAGCGTCCAGGCGGCCGCGTTCTGGCTCGGGGTGCAAGGCGTCCCCCGCCGCCCGCCGACGGCGCTCCTCGTCCTCGGGGCGGTCGCGGCACCGTTCGTCGTGACCCGCGCCGGCGAGCAGTCGACCGGGCTGGCCGCCGCCGTCCTCGGCGCGTCGGCGGCGCTGTTCGCGCTCCTCGCCCGGAGCCGCGCCGGCGCCTCGTTCGACCTTCCGAAGCCCCGCCCCGAGCCGCCGTTCGCCGGACTGCCGACCCTCGTCGCGGTCCTCGTCGCGGGCGCCGGGTTCGCCCGCGTCGTCGACGGTCCGCCCCCGTCGCTCCTCTGGGTCGGGGCCGGCGCGGCGCTCGGCGCCGTGGTCGCTCCCCGCGCCCGCCGGTCGGGCGTCGTGCTCGGAACGTGCGCCCTGGTCTCCGTCGGCTTCCTCGGGATCGCGCTCGACCACGCCCCCGACTCTCCCCGGCTCGCCGACTCCGCCGTCCGCGCCGCCGTCGCCTCCGTCCTCCTCGGCCTCGGTGTCGTCGGCCTCCCGCGCCTCTACGCGACCCTCCCGCCGGCGTCGAAGGTCGTCGCCAGGCTCTCCGAAGGGGACCGCCCGGTCCTCGACGGCGCCGTGCGCCGGATCGCCCTCTTCACCGTCGGCCTCGCCGTCGGCCGCGCCCCGTGGTTCGACGACGCCGCTCCCCGCCTGGTCTTCGTCCTCCTCGCCCTCGCCGGCGCCGCCCTCGTCTGGTTCGACCCTCGCGCCGGGATCGGGAGGAAGGCGAAGGTCGTGGCCGTGGCGGGAGCGATGGCGGGGGTGGGGATCGCCGCCGTGTGGGGCGTGGGGTAGGGGAGGAGGGAAGCAGGGGAGAGCAGGGGAGATGGCGCGGGCGCGGAGAACGGGCGTCGGCGTGGAGAGCCCGGGTCCTTCGTGTGCCCCCACAGATCGGGGGAGGGACGGGCCGGTCGCGCCGACCCGCGGACGGGTGGAGCGGTGAGCCTAGTCTTCGTCCGAGTCGATCTTCTCGGGGAGGCCGCCTTCGGGGACGACGGTCTCGGTCAGCTTGGACGTGAGGGTGAAGAGTCCGTAGGCGACCGCGAGGGCGGCGAGGACGTAGAGGAGGCGCTTGCCGAACGACTGCTGCGAGAGGTCCTGGCCGAGGACTCCGCCGGACCGGTCGGAGCGGAGCGGGGCGGACGAGAGGGCGGGGCGGGAGGCGGCGCTCGGCGGGGGGCGGGGGGTCGGCCGGCGGGCCATCGCGATCGTCCGGTCCGGGTCGTCCGTGCGGGGGCGTCGGGCGGCCGGAGGGATCGGCTCGAGGGAGCCCGCGGTCGGCTCCTCGAGGACGATCTCCTCGACCTCTCCGGCCGGGGACGGCGCCGCCTTCGGGGTGGAGGCCGGTTCGACCTCCGACGGAGGGGGCGGCGGCGCGCCCGCGTCGGCCCCCTCGAGCCGCAGTTCGACCGAGCCGAGGCGGAGGAGGTCGCCGGGGCGGAGCTCGCTCCGGGTGACCCGCCGGCCGTTCACGAACGTCCCGTTCGAGGAGTTCAGGTCGGCGACGTTCCAATCCCCGTCCCTCCGGAAGAGGCGGGCGTGCTCGCGGGAGACCGTCGGATGCTCCACCGCGAGTCCCCGGGCCGGCTTGCGGCCGACGACGACGCTCTCGCCGTCCGTCTCGAGGACCTGGCCGGCCCCGTCCGCGTCGACTCGGGTCAGTTTCACGGGTTTCCTTCCGCGAGGCCGGAGAGGGGGCGCACGGCACTCGCTATAGTGTCCGGTTCGGTTTCGCCCCGCGAGGACGGACGTCGTCCCGGGGGCCCGTGATCGTAGAGGTTTCCGATCCCCGTGAATCCGTCCGAGACCGCCGGTTTCGAGCCGTACCGCCTGGCGCGCCGCGACTCCCGTCCCGAGCGGACCGTCGTCCGGGTCGGGGACTCGGTCGAGCTCGGCGGCGACGAGGTGGTCCTGATGGCGGGGCCGTGCGCGGTCGAGAGCGCGGCCCAGCTCCGCCAGGTCGCGTCCCGGCTGGCGCGGGCCGGGGTCCGCATCCTCCGCGGCGGGGCGTTCAAGCCCCGGACGTCGCCCTACGCGTTCCAGGGGCTCGGGGACGAGGGGTATCGGATCCTCCGCGAGGTCGCCGACGAGCACGGCATGAAGGTCGTGTCGGAGATCCTCTCCGAGCGGTCGGTCGAGGCGGCGCTCGAATGCGTCGACCTGCTGCAGGTCGGGTCGCGCAACATGCAGAACTTCGCGCTCCTGAAGGAGCTCGCGAGCGTCGACCGGCCGGTGCTGCTGAAGCGCGGGATGTCGGCGTCGTACGACGAACTCCTCGGCGCGGCGGAGTACCTCCTCGCGGGAGGGAACGACGCGGTCGCGCTCTGCGAGCGCGGGATCCGCACCTTCGAGACCCGGACGCGGAACACCCTCGACGTCTGCGCGGTGCCGATGCTGAAGCAGCTCTCGCACCTCCCGGTCGTCGTCGACCCGAGCCACGCGGCCGGCCGCAGCGAGGTCGTCCCGGACCTCTCGCGCGCCGCGGTGGCCGCCGGCGCGGACGGGCTCCTGATCGAGGTCCACGAGCGCCCCGCGGAGGCGCGCTCGGACGGCGCGCAGGCGCTCCGCTCGGACGACCTGGTCTCCCTCCTCCCGGCGCTCGACGGGATCGCGCGCGCGGTCGGGCGGCGGCTCACGCGTCGGGACGAGGTCCTCGGCGCCCCGGCCGAAGCGCGCTGACCACCGGCGCTCGGGGCCACGGCGTCGCGGGCGATCGATCGGGGATTCACGCCGAGACGACGCGCTTCGAATCCACTAGGCTCTCCGCCATGCCGCCGAAGCCGCTACCGCCGCCCTGGGACCGCTTCGTCCCGTTCGCGCAGAAGGTGTTCGTGTGGGCCTCGGTCTTCGCGATCCTCTGGGTCCTGCGGCCGTTCTTCTTCCTCGTCTTCCTGACCTTCGTCTTCGGCTACATCCTCCAGCACTTCGTGGAGAAGATGGACGGGAAGATCCGCTCTCGCAAGGTGCGGGTGGTCGTCGGCTTCCTCGGTCTCCTGCTGCTCCTGGTCGGCGTCGGGTCGTCGATCGGGCCGGCGCTGGCGCAGCAGGCCAAGGAGTTCCCGGGGCAGATCAAGGAGAACCTCGACAAGATCGACGGCTTCCTGAACCGGCTTCGAAAGGAGTCGCCGTCCGTGAACGACATCCTCCCGAAGGAGGTGAACGCGGCGCGGATCGTCACCGAGGCGTTCGGGTTCGAGGGGGCGGGCGGCGGGGCCGACGCGAAGCCGATCGGGAGGCTCCTCTCGCACGAGGCGTTGGCGGAGGCGTCGCGCGGACTGGCCCGGGCGACCGAGGGGCTGGCGGCCGCTTCGCAGGGGGGCGACGGGGCGTACGAGGGGCTCTCCGAAGCGACCGAGGGGCTGGCGACCGTCGCGCGGAGCCTGAACTCCCCGGCCGAGGGGGTCGGGGACGACGGCCTCCTCGCGAGCGCGCCCCAGAACCTGAAGGAGATCATCCCGACGGTCCTGAAGGTCGCCGAGCGTTCGCTCGCGATCGGGTCGGCCTTCCTCCTGTCGCTCCTCTTCTCGTTCCTGATCGTGCTCGACTTCCCGGCCCTCGCGCGTGGGGCTCGCCACCTGCACGACACGCGGCTGCAGTTCGTCTACGACGAGATCAGCGACAGCGTCTTCCACTTCGGCCGGGTCCTCGGGCAGGCGCTCGAGGCCCAGCTCATGATCGCGCTCCTGAACACGCTCCTGACGGCGATCGGCCTGCACTTCATGGAGCTGCCGAACATCGTCTTCCTGTCGATGATCGTGTTCGTCTGCTCGTTCATCCCGGTCGCCGGCGTCTTCATCTCGAGCGTCCCGATCTGCCTGACGGCGCTGACGGTCGGGGACGTGTCGCTGCTGCTCTGGTCGATCGTGTTCATCACCGTGATCCACATGATCGAGGCGTACATCCTGAACCCGCGCATCTACGGCGCGCACCTCCGGATGAACCCGGTCCTCGTCCTCGGGATCCTGGTGATGAGCCATCACCTGTTCGGCGTGTGGGGCCTGATCCTCGGCGTCCCCGTCGTGAACTACGTCGTGAAGTACGTCATCGAGATCAAGGCGCGGCGCCAGGACGAGGCGGAAGCGGCCGCGGCATGACCCGCGGGCTCCTCGCGCTGGCGTTCGGGCTCGCGGCGTGCGGGTCCGAGGAGGCCGCCGGTCCGGCCTCCGAACGCGCGGCGCCGGCCGCCCCCGGCGAGCGGCCGCTCCTCGCCGCGTTCCTGATCGAGGACGGCACGTACAACAGCGAGCTGACGGCGCCGATGGACATCCTCCATCACACGCCGTTCCACGCGCCGCCGGGGATCGAGGTGGTGACGGTGGCGCCGACGCGCGAACCGATCCGGACGTTCGAGGGGCTCGTGATCCGCCCCGACCACGACTACGCGTCGGCGCCTCCCATCGACATCCTCGTGGTGCCGAGCGCCGAGCGGCACGTCGACGCCGACTTCGACGACCCGGCGCTCGTCGAGTTCGTGCGGAGCCGCGGGAGCACCGCGCGGTGGGTGATGTCGCTCTGCGACGGCGCGTTCGTGCTGGGGCGGGCGGGCCTCCTCGACGGGAAGACGTGCACCACCTTCCCCGGAGACCTCGCGGCGCTCCGGGAGCGGTTCCCGGCCGCGCGGGTGGTCGACGGCGTGACGTTCGTGGTCGACGGCGCCCTGGTGACCGGCGTCGGCGGCGCGCGGTCGTTCGAGCCCGCGCTCTGGTTGGTCGAGCGCCTGTACGGCGAACTCCCGGCCCGCGGGGTCGCGCGAGGGATGGTGATCGACTGGCACCTCGAGAGCGAACGGTACCTCGACGTCGACGACGCCGATCCGGACTCGATCGGCTTCCGCGCCGGCGATCGCATCGACCCGGACGTCACCGTCCTCGACGAGGACGGCGAGGTCCGCCGGCTGCTCGACCTCGCGGCGGAGGACGACCGGGTCGTCGTCCTCACGCTGTTCGGCGGGGGGGAC
>JBICIB010000143.1:0-4933 GCA_043101415.1 Planctomycetota bacterium JB042
GAGCTGTTCGAGGAGATCCGCGCGACGTTCCAGATGGAGGCGGACCCGGCGCTCGAGTCCCTGAAGTACCTCGCGCTGCGCGGCGTCGGGTTCCACCACGCCGGCCTCCTGCCGCTGCACAAGGAACTCGTCGAGCGGCTGTTCACCTCGGGGCTCCAGAAGCTCCTCTTCACGACGGAGACGTTCGCGCTCGGGATCAACATGCCGGCGCGGACCGTCGTCTTCTCCAGCCTGCGGAAGTTCGACGGCATCGGCTTCGACTTCATCAAGTGCCGCGAGTACCAGCAGATGGCCGGGCGAGCCGGGCGCCAGGGGATCGACGACGTCGGGCTCGTCTACTCGGTGATCGACGACCCGCGCATCCAGCGGGTCGAGGACGTCCATCGCGTCCTGTTCGGACAGATCGAGCCGATCCGGAGCCGCTTCAACCTGTCGTACTCGTCCCTCCTGAACCTCCACCGCGTGCTCGGGCCGCGGATCTACGAGGCGTGGGAGAGCTCGTTCAACAACTTCCAGTGGATCCGCATGCCGCGGAAGAAGCGGGAGAAGAACGAGGCGAAGCAGCGCCGCGCGATCTCCCAGCGGATCGACCTCCTCCGAGAGCTCGAGTACCTGGAGGGGGACGAGGCGCTGACCGCCAAGGGGGAGATGGCGGCGCTCATCAACGGCTTCGAGCTGCCGGCGACCGAGCTCTTCTTCTCCGGCCTGCTCGAGTGGTTCACCGAGGTCGAGATCTGCATCGTCCTCGGCTCGCTCGTCTTCGAGGAGCGGCGCGGCGACGTCTACCGCCGGATGCCCCGCGGCGTCCTCGGCGAGCACCGCACCGACGTCGAGCGCGTCGTCGGCCGCCTCCTCTCCGCCGAGGTCCGCCACCAGATCCCGCCGACCATCCGCGAGCCGAACTGGAAGTTCGGCGCGGTGATGCACGCCTTCGCGAACGGCGCCGAGCTCGACGACCTCGAGCAGATGACGAACGCCTCCCTCGGCGATCTCGTCCGCGTCTTCCGGCTGACGGTGCAGGTGGTCCGCCAGCTCCGGAAGGCGGTGCGGAAGAACCGGGAGTTCTCCGACAAGCTGGCGCGGGCGATCGATCGGATCAATCGGGACGTCGTCGACGCGAAGCGGCAGCTGGAGTTGGGGTAGGGGAAGGGGATGGGGATGGGCGCGACGGAGTCGGCGCCGTGTCCCGACGCAGCGGAGCCGGGCACCGGACACCGGGGAGCGGGAGGGGGAGAGGAAGACCGGGTCGAGGGCGACCGGGTGACCGGGGACCGGCGACCGGGGACCGGGACGGCTCGACCCGGTGTCCGGCGCCCGCTCCCGGTTCTCCGCGATCCCGGCTTTCCGTTCCCCGGTCTTCCCCTCCCCCTCCCGCTCCCCGGCGTCCGGTCGCCCGGCCGTCCGAGTGTCGAGGCTGACGCGAGCGAGACGGACTTGCGGAGGAAACCGGACACCTGGATCGCCTCCCCCCTACCGGCACTCCTCCGCCGGGACCTCCGTCACGTCGATCGCCCCGCCCGCCTCCTTCCACCCCTCGGTCAGGAGCTTCGTGCGCGGCGCGACGACCGGCGCGTCGTCGTCGAGCGGCTCCGCCGCGCCGCGGCGCCCCTTCCACCCGGGGAACCAGGCGGCCGACGACATCGGGTCGAGCTCGTCCTCGAGCCTCGCCCCGTGGCGACGCGCGCAGCCGTAGACGCACCGGAGCGCGTCGCGCACCTCGGCCGGCGTCCTCAGGACCTCGAGGTGGTACCGCTCGGGGAAGATCGTCCCGCCGCGCCCCCACACGCGGTTCAGCTGCTTCGCCACGCGGATCTTGAACCCCTGGATGGCGCTCGACAACGCGCGGCGCCGCGGCGCCTCGGCGATCAGGTGGATGTGGTCGTCCTGCACCGAGAAGTGAACCATCCGGACCTCGAGCCGGTCCTTCGCGAGGGAGAAGCACTCGCGCAGCACCTCGAACGTGGCGTCCCGCCGCAGGCTCGGCAGGTCGCGGGCGAGCTTGAGCGTCACGTGGGCCGGGTGTCGGGGCGAGACCACGTCGCGCGGGACGTGCGGCTCCACCTTCGACCGCCTCCGCCCGTCGCCCCCCTCGCCCGCCTTCGTCCGTCGCGTCGTCATGAGCGAACTATATGCGCGAGCCGCCGCGCGAAGTCCACCTCGAATCCCGCCCGGGCGAACGCCGAGACGCGAACGCGGGAGCCCCGGGCCCGGCCCGGGACTCCCGCGTCGACGCGGATTCCCCTTCTCCTCCCTCCCCCCTACCGGATCCGCATCGCCCACGGCAGGACGACCTGGACGTTCTCCGGACCGACCGCCCGGCCGTCGAGCTTCAGGAGCGACTCCGCGAGCACGACGAGGTCGCCGAAGCCGGCCTCGGCGAGCATCCGCTTCACCTGCCCCTCGATCGTGACCATGTCCTGGAAGCTCTCCTCGAGCTGCTCGAAGAAGTTCCGCGGCGCCGGGTACTCGGCGATCCCGACCGACTTCGGGTCGAGGCCTCCGCCGAGCTCGCACGCGACCTCGATCGCGCGCTCGAGTCCGCCGAGCTCGTCGACGAGGTTCAGGTCCGCCGCCTGGCGGCCGGTCCAGACCCGCCCGCGGGCGAGCGTCTCGAGGACCTGCGGGTTCATCTTCCGCCCCTCGGAGACCTTCCGGATGAACTCGTCGTACACCTCGAGCATCGAGTCGTGGATCAGGTCCTTCAGGAACGGCGACGGCCCGTCCCGCATCATCGCGAGGTCGTCGACGTGCGGGCCGGCCCCGACCACCTCGACGTTGACGCCGAACCGCTTCAGCGTCTGCTACAGGTCCGGCAGCATCCCGACCACGCCGATCGAACCGGTGATCGTCGACGGCTGCGCGATGATCCGGTCGCACCCCATCGAGATCCAGTAGCCGCCGCTCGCGGCGACCCCGCCCATCGACGAGATGATCGGCTTCTTCGCCTTCACCCGCTGCGTCGCCCGCCAGATCATGTCGGACGCGAGGGCCGACCCGCCCGGCGAGTTGACGCGGAGGATCACGGCGCGGACCCAGTCGTCCTCGAGCGCCTTCTCCAGCGCCTTCACGATCGTCTCGCTCCCCATGGAGGAGACGCTCCCGTCGAACCCCATCTGGCTCTTGCCGCTCATGATCGGGCCGGTCGCGTAGACGATCGCGATCCGCGGCTCGTCGGGGAGCTTCGGGCGCTGCGGCTTCAAGAGCTTCGGCAGCAGCTGGAACATGGCGAACGGCGACTCGAGCATCTTCTCGAGGTCCTCCATCCCCTTGTCGCCGTACTTCGTGTCGACCTCGGTCTCGCCGCCGAACAGCTCGTCGACGCGGGCGTCGAACTCGTCCTCGTACAGGACGGCGTCGATCAGCCCCATCTCCTTCGCCTCGTCCGGCCGGACCATCAGCGCCTCGTACGCCGCCTTCACCTTCTCCAGCGGCAGCCCGCGGTTCTCGGCGATCGTCCCCTGCATCTGGTCGAGGAACTCGTTCATGAGGATCCGCAGCACCTTCCGCTGCTCGTCGCTCATACGGTCCTTCGCGAAGTCCTCGTACGCGGTCTTGAAGTTCCCGATGTGGATGACGTGGAACTTCAGGTCGAGCAGCGCGAACAGGTTCTTCAGGTACATCAGCTCGGACGTGATCCCGTCGAGCGACATCCCCCCGGACGGCGGCATCGCGAGCAGGTCCGCCAGCGACGCGAACATCAGCGAGCGCTGGTCCATCGTCTCCGAGTAGCAGACGACCTTCTTGCCGGCCGCCTTCACGGCGCGCAGCTCGTTCATCAGATCGATCGACCGCGCGTAGTCCGGCGCGCCCGAGACCTTCAGGACGACCCCGTCGACCGCGTCGTCCGCGGCGATCTTCCGGAGGTGGAGCAGCTTCGCGCGGAAGTTCTTCGGCTGCGGGCCGAGCGGGTTGACCGGCGTCGGGTCCTCGTTGGCGCTGCCGTTGATCTTGACCTGGACCAGCTTCGGCTTGGTCTGACGCTCGACGTCGTCCGCGGAGTCCTTGGCCCACGCCCCGAGCGGCAGGAGGGCCGCGACGACGAGGGCGGAGGAGAGCGGTCGAAGGGATCGGAACATGCGTGCGAACCTCCACGGGGATGATGATGCGCGAGGGGGGCTACCGCTCGCGGCGGGATCGGAAGCACGGAGCGTGCCGACTCCGCACGACGCCGCCGACCCCCATGAAACCGCAATCGCGGCGGTTCCGCGAGCCTCCGCCCGCGGCCGGTCGTCCGCGAGCTGTGCCCGATCGGCACACCCGGCCCGGGCGAGCCCCGCGCGTCAGACGCTCGCCCCGGCCTCCCGATAGACGGCGAGGGTCTCGTCGATCATCCGATCGAGTCCGAACACCGCCTCGACCCGGTCCCGCCCCGCCCGACCGAACGACTCCCCGCGCGCCGGGTCGTCCGCGAGCGCCCCCCACGCCGCGGCGAGCGCCGCGTCGTCTCCGACGTCGATCAGGTCCCCGGTCTCCCCTTCGAGGACGACCTCGGGGATCGCGCTCGACCGCGTCGCCAGGACCGGCCGCGACGCCGCCATCGCCTCGAGGTAGACGAGACCGAGCCCCTCGTAGAGCGACGGGAGGACGAAGACGTCGCACGCGGCGAGGAGGTCCGGCACGTCGTCCCGGATGCCGAGGAACGTGACGGCGTCGCTCAGGCCGAGCGCCCGGACGTCCGCCTCGGCGCGCGCGCGGTGGTCGTAGAACGGATCGCCGCCGGCGAGGAGGAGGCGCACGTCGCGCCCCTCGTCGACCAGCCGCCGCACGGCGCGGAAGAGCGTCGCGTGGTCCTTCTGGGGGTGGAAGCGCGCGACGCAGAGCCCGACGTGCGTCCCGTCCGCGAGCCCGAGCGCCCCGCGCGTCGCCGACCGGTCCCCCCCCTCGAACGGGGACGGGTCGATGCCGTAGTAGATCCGCCGCACCCGGCCGGCCG
>JBICIB010000144.1:0-8191 GCA_043101415.1 Planctomycetota bacterium JB042
GGCTGCGGCCGCGGCCGCGCGACGTCGCCGCGGGGCTGCGCGTCGAGGTCGCGGCCCTCGACGGGGTCCCCGGGACGTGCTCGTTCGAGGTCGTGTCGGCGGCGGACGAGCTCGCGTACTCGCTCGAGGTCGCGGCGCGCCTCGACGCGACGGCCCCGGCGGACGTCGCGCTCTCCGCCTGGGAGCAGGTGCGGCAGCTCGCGGCCGGGCTCGACGAGAGCGCGTCGGCGCGGGCCGAGGAGCGGCTGGCGGTCCTCTACCTCGACGGCGGCTACCTCGACCTCGCGCTCCCGCTCGCCGAGCGGACCCTGGCCCGCGCCCGCGGCGGCCGCGACGAGGCCGCGCTCGCCACCGCGCTCCGGCGCGTCGGGGTGATCCTGGAGCGGTCCGGCGCGTATGCCGCCGCGGCCGAGCGGCTGGACGAGGCCGCGGCGCGGGCGCGCTCGGCCGGGGACGGAGAGGGGGAGTGGCTGGCGCGGTTCCGGCGGGCGATCGTGCGACACCAGACCGGCGAGCTCGAGCGGGCGAGCGAGGAGTTCCGGTCGCTGCGCGAGGCCGCGCGCGGACTCGGGAGCCCGCGCCTCGAGGGGCTCGCCGCGAACGGCCTCGGGAACTCGCTCCTCCTGCTCGGGAGGGGGGAGGCGGCGCGCGACGAGTTCCGGCGGTGGCTCGACCTCTGTCGCGCCGCCGGGGACCGGTCGAACGAGGCGACCGCGCTCCTCTGTCTCGGCAACGTCCTCCGGCTGCTCGGCCGGCCCGACGCCGCGGCCGCGCGATACCTCGAGGCGTGGAAGGTCGTCGCCGAGACCGGGGCGCCCCGCGCGCGCGGCGCGATCGCCGCGTCCCTCGCGGTCTGCGAGGCGGACGCCGGGAGGATCGAGGTCGCGCGGCGCTGGCTCGAGCGCTGCCGGGAGTACGGAGAGGCGATGCGCGACCCGCACCTCCGGCTCGCGGCGGCGCGGGCCGAACTCCGGATCGCGCTCGCCGACGGCGACCTCCCGACCGCGCGCGCGGCGATCTCCGAGCTCGGCGACGTCGTCGAGAGGGTCGTCGCCGACGGCCTGACGCCGATGCAGGCGGCGGGCGTCCGGACGTTCTTCGCCGCGATCCCGCTCAGCGTCCAGCCGCTCGTCCGGCTCGAGCTGGAGCGGGCCGGGTCGGACGAGGAGCGCCGGCGGGCGGTCGAGGCCGGCTTCCTCGAGACCGGACGGTGGAAGGCGCGGAGCCTCCTGCTCGAGCTCGCCGCGCACGGCGGCGTCGTTCCGCTCGAGAGCGTCGGGCCCGAGGAGGTCCGCGCGGAGCTGCTCCGGCCGGGGCGCGCGTTCGTCGAGTTCGCGCGCGGGCGGAGCCGTCTCCACGCGTACGTCGTGACGCCCGACCGCGTCCGCTTCCTGACGCTCGCCCCGTGGCGGGAGATCGACGCGGCGGCCGCGGCGTTCCAGACGTCGATCGGGGACCCGGACGCCCTGGCGCCGCTCGACGAGGTCCGGCGGCGAGGCTTCGCGCTCTACCGCGCGCTCCTCCTCCCGGTGCTGGAGAGCGTCGGCGAGCCGATCGAGGAGCTGCTCGTCGTCCCGCCGCGGGGACTGCCGCTCTTCCCGTTCGAGGCGCTGGCGACGTCCGAGTCGGGGCCGCTCGAGTTCGTCGTCGATCGGCTCGTGCTGACCGGCGGCCCGTCGGCGGCGGTCCTGGTCGCGCTGGCGCGGCGGCCCCCCCGGGCGGCCCCCGGCGACGTGCTGATGCTGGTCGACCCGGGCGACCTCGACGGGCTCCCGGCCCTGCCGGGCACGCGCGAGGAGGCGGTCTCGGTGGTCGGCGCGCTCGCGTCGGCCGAACTCGCGGCGCGGGTCGCGGCCGCGCTCGACGCCGACGTCGACGTCTCGTTCGACGTGCCGCCGGTGGTCCTCCACGCGGGACGGAGGGTCACCGCCGGCCGGTTCGGCGACGACGCGACGCGCTTCGCGTGGCTCCACCTCGCGATGCACGGCGTCGTCGACGAGCGGGTCGCCGCCCGGACCGGCCTCGTCCTCGCCGACGGGACGTTCGGCCTCGATCGGGTCGCCCGGCTGCGCCTCGACGCCGACCTCGTCGTCCTCTCCGCGTGCGAGACGGCGGGAGGGAGGGTCGTCCGCGGCGAGGGGGCCCGCTCGCTCGCCCGGTCGTTCCTCGTCGCCGGCGCGCGCGCCGTCGTCGCCAACCGGTGGGCGGTGTCCGACCGGTCCTCGGCGGAGATCATGCGTTCGTTCTACGCCGCGATCGCCGCCGGCGCGCGGCCGGCGGCGGCGCTCCGGGCGGCCCAGCGCGCGTTCCGCGGCGACGGCGGCCCGGGCGACGGGCGCCGGCGCGGCGTGGGAGGGGTCAAGCCGAGAGGAGCGGGCCGGTCCCTCCCGGCGCGGCACCCGTTCCACTGGGCGTCGTTCCAGTACGTCGGGCTGCCGTAGCGGTCGACGAAATCCGAAGCGGGGTCGAGGGCGCGGCCGACCGGCGGATCGGGCCGGATCCGTCGGCGGCGGCGGCGCTTCGGGCGGTCCCCGACCGGTCGCGATCGCGGCGCGGGCGCCGCGGTCCGGCTTCTCTCTCGTTGGCGTCGCGCTCCCTCCGGGGAACTCGTGTACTCTTCCCGCCATGACGACTTCCGCTCCCTCTCCCGACCTCGCTCTCTTCCGTCCCGAACCGTTCGAATGGGTCGACCTCGGGTACGGCTACCTCGACTACTGCGCCGAGGGCCCCGAGGGGCTCGTGCTCGGCGGGTGGATGCTCCGGCTGGACGGCGCGTTCGACTCGTACGAGCTCGTGGTCGACGGGAAGACCCGGCGGCCGGTCGAGGTGGTCGAGCGGGCGGCCCTCGCCGAGTTCTATCCGCACATCCCCGACGCCGAGCGCGGCGGGTTCGTCGCGATCGTCCCCCCCGACGTGGTCACGCCGGGGACGGGGGCGTCCGTGGTCGTGCTCGGGATGCGCGCCGGGCTCCCGGCGGCGCGGATGGGGTTCGACTACCGTCCTCCCGCCGACCTCCCGTTCCCGCCGGAAGACGTCATGCGGCGCGCGACGGGGAACGCCGCGACGGCGTTCTGGTTGGCGACCGGCGCGAAGGACGGGGGCGACTTCCACCGGCTCGTGGGGCGCTGGCGCGACCCCTCCACGATCGGGCGGCTGCTCGAGTGGGGGTGCGGCGCGGGGCGTCTGTCGCGGCACCTGATCGAGCGGTTCGACCGGTCCGAGGTGTTCGGCTGCGACATCGACCACGAGGCCGCGGCGTGGTCCGACCGCCACCTGAACGGGACGTTCGTCGGGACCGAGACCGATCCGCCGCTCCCGTACGAAGACGGTGGGTTCGACCTCGTGGTCGGGCTGTCGGTCTTCACGCACCTCACGCACGACTACCAGGAACGGTGGCTCGCCGAGCTCGAACGCGTGCTCGCGCCGGGCGGCCTCCTCCTGGTCACGACCCACGGGACGTTCGCCGCGCGGTGGCTCTACCCGAACGCGGACGACCTCGAGCGGCTGTTCGCGACCGGGTTCCACGACTCGATCCGCGACGAAGGGCTCGGGAAGGTCGCGTCGGGCGACTACTACAAGTCGACGTTCCAGACCGAGGCGTACACCCGGGCGTTCTGGGGGCGCCGGTTCGACGTGCTCGAGTTCGTCGAGGGCGGCTGCCACAACCTCCAGGACATCTGGCTGCTGCGACGGAGGTGAGGAATCCGAGCGGATTCTCGGGATTCGGTGTCGCCGGGCCCGCTCGTTTCCGCCGGGGGCGGGTGTGCTCACGCCCGCGTTCGCGGGGAGCGTCCCGCGAAACTGGAGAACCCCGATGTCGATTCCCCCCCGCGCCCTCGCGCTCGTCGCCCTTCTCGTCGCCGGACCGGCCGCCCGCGCGGGGCTCGAATCCTTCACGGTCAACTCGACGAAGGATCTCCCCGACCTGACGCCGCTCGGCGACGGAGTGGTCGACGCCGACCTCGACGCGCCCGGCGAGCAGGTCACGCTCCGCGCCGCGATCCAAGAGGCGAACGCGCTCGCCGGCGCCGACTCGATCGTCCTCCCGGCCGGGAAGTACGTGCTGAAGCGGAAGGGATCGCTCGAGAACGGCGCGCTCACCGGAGACCTCGACGTGACCGACGACCTGACGATCGTCGGCGCCGGCGCGACGACGACGACGATCGACGCGAAGAAGGCGAAGGACCGGGTCTTCCACGTCCTCGGGGCGCGGCTCACCCTCTCCGGCGTCACCCTCCGAAAGGGGAAACCGACGGCGGACGCCGAACGCGGCGGCGGCGTGCTCGCCGAGGCCGGCGCCGAGCTGATCATGAACGCCTGCGTGGTGCAGAAGTGCAAATCGGTCGACGACGGGGGAGGCGTCGCCCTGGTGGACGCAGACGCGACGATCACCGACACGACGTTCCTGAAGAACAAGTCGTCGGACGACGGCGGAGGACTCGACACGTCGTCGTCCGGCACCGTCACCGTCGAACGGTGCGCGTTCGTCGCCAATCGGGCGAAGCGTGAGGGCGGCGCGTTCGAAGGATCCGAGGTGACCGCGACGATCGTCAACACGACGTTCTACAAGAACAAGGCGCAGACCGGCGGCGCGCTGCAGCTCCAGGACGGGGGGACGTACGAGCTGGTGAACTGCACGGTCGCGAAGAACCGGGCGAAGGTCGATGCCTCCGGTCTCGCCGAGTCGGTCGGGGACAGCGACGACGAGGTGATCCGGATCGCGAACTCGCTCTTCGACAACTGGAAGAAGCGGAACTACTCCGGCGACGGAGTCACCTCGCTCGGTCACAACCTCGACAGCGGCGAGACGTTCGGCTTCGCCGGCCCGGGTGACCTCGGGTCGACGACGCCGCGCCTCGGGAAGCTGTCGAAGGGGACCGGGGCCCCGCCGACCGTCGCGCTGAAGGCCGCGAGTCCCGCGATCGATGCGGCCGACGACGCTCTCGCGCCGATGACCGACCAGCGCGGCCTCCCCCGCGTCGATCAGCCGGACGTCGGGAGCGCGACCGCCGACATCGGGGCGTACGAACGGCAGTGACCGCGCCGGTCCCCGCTCCCGCGCCGCGCCGGTGCGGGGGTGGAACCCGGGCGACGGGCCGATCGAGGGCGGGGGCGCGACGCGGGGGATTCCGCTTCATTCCCCTCCCCTCCGATCCGATCTTGCCGGAGCGGGTCGCCCATCCGCCCCGGACGGACATGATTCGACGATTCCTGACCGCGGCCGTGGCCTGGTGCGCGGGCGCGGGGCTGCAGGCGGAGACGATCCGGTTCCCCGACGCGGTCGCGGGGTACGCCACCCTCCAGGACGCGCTCGACGCCGCCCAGGACGGCGACGTGCTCGAGATCGAGCCGGGCGAGTACCGGGGGAACTTCACCGTCGCCGACACGATCGGCCTGACGATCAAGGGGCTCGGGTCGGTGGCGATCGACGCGCGCCCCCTCGGCGCGGCCAGCTCCGGTCCGGCCCTGGTCGCGACCGATTGTCCGGGCCTGAAGCTCGAGCGGATCACGTTCCGGAACGCCGCGGGGACCGACGCCGCGGGCGCCGGCCTCCGGATCAACGGATCGTCGTCGGTCCGGCTGAAGGACCTCGTGGTGACCGGCTGCGAGACGTACGGGATCCTCGCGCAGAGCTCCGAGGGGCTCCGCGCGGACGACTGCCTGCTGCGCGGCAACGCCGGCGGCCTCCACGTCGAGGGGAACCTCGCGGAGGTGCGCCGCGTCACCGTCGAGAACGACGCCCAGCAGGGGATCGTCATCTTCGGGGACGACGCGAGGATCGAGAAGTCGATCGTGCGGGTGATCCGCGGGGGCGGCGGGATCCACATCTCGGGCGCGCGGCCGACCATCCTGAAGTGCACGGTCAGCGCCGTCCTCGACGCGGGGACGAACGGCATCACGACCTCCGGCGGAAACCCGGACCTCCGGAACAACCGGGTCGTCGGGTGCGACGTCGGGCTGTACGTCGTCTACGGCGCGGAGGGCGTGGTGAAGGGGAACCAGTTCCTCCGGTGCTCCTCGTCCGGGCTCCGGCTCGGCGGCGTCTCCCACACCCTCACGATCGAGGGGAACACGATCCGCCAGTGCGGCGGCCCCGGCGTCTGGGTGGAGGGGGACTTCCAGTTCCTCGTCGTCAACCTGGTCGAGGAGTGCGGCGACGACGGCTTCCGGGTGTTCGGCTCGAGCTGCGTGCTGCGCGAGAACCGCGCGATCGAGAACCTCCGCGACGGCTTCGACGTCGACGCGTCGGCGGTCGGGACGAGCCTCGAGGCGAACGTCACCAAGCGGAACGGCGCCGAGGGGATCGACAACGGCGGCTCCGACACGCACCTCCTGGAGAACGTCGCCAAGAAGAACCGGATCGACTTCGCCGAGGACGGGACGAGCCACGACGACGGCGGCAACTCGTTCGAGGTCGTCGGCGCGCCGGCGCCGGAGATCGACTGAGCGAGAGATCGGGCGTGAGACGCGAGAGGGCGACGCCGCGGCCGCGACGTCGCCCTCCTCGAGTCCGCGGTCCGACGGACTACGGCTGCACGAACAGCAGCTTGGTGACGACCAGGTCCCCGAAGACGTCCCCGCCCGCGAGCGGCAGCGAGCAAGACGTGTGGATCTCCTCGGAGGCGGTCTGTCCGGCGTACGAGATCGTGAACCGGGTCTCGCCGCCCTGGAGCTTTCCGTTCTTGCCGTTGACGGACGCGTCGATGCAGATCCGCACGGAGAGGTCGTCGCCGATCCGCTCGAGGATCGGGACCACGATGCTCCCGTCCGCGTTCTCGAGCGGAACGTCGAGCACGCCGAGCGCGTCGGTGTCGAGGTCGAGCTGCTCCTGGTAGAAGCCGTAGACGTCCTTCTGCCCGTTCGGACGCTCGACCTTCACCACGAGTTCGCCGGTGGAGGGGACGTCCTCGAAGAGCGTCTGGACGCCCATCTGCTCGATCCCGGCGACGCACTCGTCGCTGCAGTCGCCGGCGCTCTGCGTGAAGTGCCACGGGTTCGAGAGGAGCGGGGCTCCGCCGGGAAAGGCGACCGCCTGGATGTACACCTCGTACCCGAGCACCGGCGCGAACCGGCAGAGGAACGGGATCGAGAGGACGATCTTCCCTTCGCCGTCGAGCGTGCCGAGGTCGGCCATGAGGAACGCCGGCGTGAAGCCGATCGCGAACTCGCCGTAGCCCGGGACGAACGTCGGGCCGTCGTCGACGTCGATGAGGATCGTCACCGGCGCGCCCGGCGGCCCCTCGACGGTGAGCGTGACGGTCTGAGCGACCTCGTACGCCGGCTTGTCGGTGAAGACGGTCAGCTCGTCGGCCTGGGCGGTCGGGAGGAACGCGGCGCCGGCGAGCGCGGCGGACAGGAGGGACGGGCGGAGGCGGGGCACGCGGGAAGCGAACCGGTCGGACTTGGTGTTCATGAGATTCCTGGAGCTGGGGGTCGGCACCCTTCGAGAGGCCGGTCACGGATGGGGGTGACCGGCGGAGGAGTGTAACCCCGGCGCGCTCGGCGGATGGGGAGAATCCCCCGGCGCGAAGCGGGTAGCATCCGCGCACGGACGGCCTCGACGAGGAGGGGCGAATGGGCGGCGGCGTCGGGATCTCGGTCGTGGTGGCGCTCGCGGCGGCGTTCGCGGGCGACCCGCCGGCCGACCTCGAGCGCGTCCTCGCCGATCGCGACGTCCAGTGGGAGCTCCCGGGCGCGTCGCCGGCGGCCGGCGGCGGAGGGGCGGGGGGCTCGACGCCGCGCGCCGGGCGGGCGTGGGACGACGGGATGCGGACCGATCCGGCCCTCCCCGGACGACCGGCCGGCCGGAGGGGGCTCCTCTCCCTCCTGCTCGAGCATCGCGCCGGCCGGATCTTCCTCGTCGTCCTCGCCGTGGTCGGGGTCGTCGCGATGGTCGTCCTGCTGATCCAGGCCTGGACCGGACGCGGCGTGGGGGACGCCGGCGGGACGCGTCGCGGCGACGGCGCGGGCGCGGACCGGCCGTCCTCGGGGCCCGAGGCGCCGACCTGGTCCGGGATCGAGGCGCTCGCCGCGGCGGGGGAGTACGAGGCGGCGGTCCACGCGCTCCTCCTGCGCGCGCTTCACGTCCTGCAGCACGCGGCGCGGCGGAGCTGGCCGCACGCCTACACGAGCCGGGAGATCCTGGCGCGCGGCCGGGTCGACGACCGGGCGCGCGAGCCGCTCCGCCTCC
>JBICIB010000145.1:0-6000 GCA_043101415.1 Planctomycetota bacterium JB042
TGGGACCGCTACCACGCGCTGATCGCCGCGTGGACGCGGGACGGCAGCCCGTCGTCGTGGCGCCCGCCCGTCGCCCTCGACCCGCGCGCCCGCCGGCTCCGCGCGCTCGCGCCGGGCGCCGCGATCGTCGACCCGTCGTCGCCGGCCGCGCCGGCGCCGCCGCCGCTCACCGTCGGCGCGCTCGCGTCGCGGTACCTCGAGCACGCGAAGGCGTACTACCGGAAGCACGGCCGGCCGACCTCGGAGGTCCAGGCGACCGAGCGCGCGCTCGCCTACCTCGACCCGATCGGGCGGACCGCGGCCCGCGACTTCGGCCCCCGCGCCCTGAAGCAGGTCCGCGAGGCGATGGTCGCCGCCGGCCTCGCCCGCCCGACCGTGAACGGCTACGTCGCCCGGATCCGCCGCGCGTTCAAGTGGGCGGTCGGCGAGGAGCTCGTCCCCGCCGACGCCTGGCACGCGCTGAAGGCCGTCGACGGCCTCCGGGCGGGCCGGACCCCGGCCCGCGAGCCCGAGCGCGTCCTGCCGGTTCCCGAGGCCGAGGTCGCGGCGGTCCTCCCGCACCTCCCGCCCCCGGTCCAGGCGATGGTCCGCCTCCAGCTCCTGACCGGCATGCGCCCGGGCGAGGTCGTCGCCATCCGCCCCCGCGATCTCGACACGAAGGGCGAGGTCTGGATCTACCGGCCCGAGTCGCACAAGACCGAACACCACGGCCGGGTCCGCGAGGTCCCCCTCGGCCCCCAGGCGCAGGCGATCCTCCGCCCGTACCTCCGGACGACGATCTCCGGCTTCGTCTTCTCCCCCCGCCGGGCCGAGGACTCGCGCTCCCAGGACCGCGCGCGCCGCCGCCGGACGAAGCGCTACCCGAGCCACATGAAGCGGAACGCCCGGAAGCGGAAGAAGCTCTCCCAGCGCCGCCGCCCGCCCCGCGAGGCGTACGACGTCGCCTCCTACCGCCGGGCGATCGCCCGCGGCTGCACCAAGGCCGGCCTGAAGCCCGGCTGGACCCCGCACCGGCTCCGGCACACCGCGGCGACCCGGTTCCGCCGGGAGTTCGGCATCGAGGCGGCGCGGGTGCTCCTCGGGCATGCCAGCGCCGTGACGAGCGAGATCTACGCGGAGGTGGACATTCGCAACGCGGCGCGAATCACGGGGGAGATCGGATGACGGGAGAGCGGGCGTGGCGGACGATCGGCCGGCGGAGGCCCTGGAGAAGTTCCACGAGGCGGTCGTCGCCCTGATCGACGCCCTCGAGGCGCTCTGCGAGAAGCGGGACGGGCTCCGTCCGCAGGTCTGGCGCAAGCGAGCGCCGCCGAAGAACCTGATCTCGTCCGTGGCGGCGGCGGCGGACCGCGTGTCGGCCGCCGCAGCGCCGATCGAGTCCGATCTGGAGCACGTTGCGACGTTCTTCCCGGGTCAAATCGTCGGCGGGTGCCTCGGTCTCGGCTGGCACCTGGCGCTGCTGGCTTGGGCGAGGCGCCGTGTCGTCGGAGTTGAGCGCAACCCGGAAGGAAGGGCGAAGCTGAGAGACCGAGTAGACGAGGCGTTCTGGACGCCGAACTTCGAGGCCGTTCGGCTCACGCTCAAGCGCGAGCGAGGTTGGATCGGCAGTTTCTCGGACAACGACGCCGTGCACGTTCCTGCCCGCACCGACGGCCTCGTCGTTCGCGTTGTCGAAGGGACGATCGAGCTTGATGGGATCGAGCTGTCGGCCAGGGCCACGAAGGGTAGGGTCGAGTTGTTGCGGCACTTGCACCGTGCGGGCCCTGGGAACTGGATCCAGTACACCTCCCTCGTCGGATGCAGCGGTATTTCGAACCCGTCCCAGCTGATTCCCGACTTCGTGAAGAGTGACTCGCGAATGGAGCACGTCCTGGAGTACGGGAACGGCAGGGTCCGGTTGCTTCCGGGTGTGCCAGTCGCGGTGATCGAGCGTCCCTTGCCTAAGGGACGCTAAGGCGGCTCTTAGCACTCTTAGTTCGTGGTGCCCGCACGCGGGATCGACTCGCCCGGGTTCATCCTCCATCGTCAACCATCGACGAACGACACGGAGGTTGAACCATGTCCGAGATCGATCCGATGCGCGATGAGTTGCTCCCGCTGTCCGCCGCGGCCAAGCGCTTCCCGAGTCCCCGCACGGGGCGGGCGCTTCACGTTTCCACGATCCACCGCTGGGTGAACGAGGGCGTGCAGGGTGTCCGGCTGAAGGTCGTCGTGGTTGGCGGCTTCCGGTTCACGACCGCCAAGGCGCTGGCCGAGTTCGCGGCCGAACTCACGCGGCGGCAGCGCCTCGATGCGCGCCCGGGTCCTACCGGACCTCAGCACGACGACGCGGCCTGACTCGAGGCCATCTCCCGTGGACCTCGTTCGACTCATCGAGCAACGCCTCGGCCCCGGCGTGGGCCGAGGTCGCAGTCGGAAGTGGCACTGCCCGTCCCCCGCCCACGAAGACCGCACGCCGAGCTTTGGGGTCACGCCCGACGGCCGGCACTGGAAGTGCCACGGCTGCGGTCAGTCGGGGACGGCAGAGGACCTCCTCGAGAGGTTCGGTGCGCGACGCCAGGACGGGAGCGGCCCGTCCATGCGGGCGAGAGTAGGACGCCAGGTGCGTCGCCGTGCGCTGCCGATTGCGGAGGTGTGGCGGCGTGCGCTCGAGCGTGGGGCATGCGTCCTGGGCGAGCGGGGGCTGCTCGGCTGCGACGGGTTTCAGTACCTCGCTCAGCGGCTCGGCCCGGACGGCAGTGAGGATGCGGCGCGGGCCGTCGAGTTCCTCGTCCGGGAGCTCGAAGTCGGGCTCCTGGACGAGACCGAGCCCGTCGAGTGGCTCAGGAAGAAAGCGATCGCACGGTACCGCCTCGTCCTTCCGCTGTGGGTCGCCGGCTCTCGAGCGCCCAGAGATGCCCTGGCGGATCTCGCCCTCCGACACGTCGGCCCGGGCGACCCTGAGGGACCGAAGGTCCTCAGAACGCCTAGTGCGTGCCCCGGGGAGTGTGTGACCTACGGCAACCTGCCCGACGCACTGATGGCGGCCGACGGCGACACGCTGATCGTCACCGAGGGTTGGGCAGACTACCTCGTGATGCGCGCCGGCGGGCAGAGCCGTGCTGTCGTCGGGCTCTTCTCGGCATCGACCGCTGACGGCTTCGCGCGTGCACTCGTCGGCGAGGCCGCGATGCTTCGGCGCGAGGGTGTGGCCGGATTCCGTGAGCTTGTGTTCGTTTGCCAGTCCGGTGAAGCGGCGAACGCCAGGGCGTACGACCGGATCCACGCTTCCCTCGCGGCGGCCGGTATCAGGCCGCGGATCAAGGAATTCGATCCGTCAGGGTGCGAGGCCGATTCGTGAACAAACTCGACGTCGGGGACCTCGCGCGGAAGTTCTCGCCCGGGCACGTGTTCTCGTGGATGAGGGACAAGGCCGCTCCGAGAGCGGCCCCAGCGTCGCCTCGACGTGACCCTGGGCGCGCGGGCGGGGCGAAGGGTGAACTCCAGGTTCTTGGCCCGACGGAGATTCGTGCGTTGAAGGAGCCCGACTACGTGGTCGACGGGATCCTCCCGGAGGGAGCGCTCGCGGCGATCTACGGGCGTCCCAAGACGGGAAAGACGTTCGTGGCGATCGACCTCGTGCTGAGTGTCGTCACCGGCCGCAAGTGGATGGGGCGAACGACGAAGCAAGGTCCCGTGGTCTACGTGGCCGCGGAAGGAGGCCCGCGCCTCCGCCGGCGGTTCATCGCTTGGGAGGAGGATCGGGATCGTGTCGAGGACGGCTTCTACCTCGTACCGGAGCCCGTGCGGCCCGGCGACCCCGACGACCTCGAGAAGCTCCGACGATTCGTCTCGGGGATGGACCCGAAGCCGCGCATCATCGTCCTCGACACCGTGGCCCGGTGCATCCTGCCCGGAGACGAGAACTCGAATCACGACATGTCGAACTTCGTGGAGGGGCTCGGCGGTCTCCAGCGGGAGTTCGGATGCACGGTCCTGCTGATTCACCACACCGGGCACGAGGACTCCCGCGAGCGCGGCGCCAGCGCCCTGCGCGGGGCCGTTGACACCCTGATCCGGGTGCGGGAGACCGATCGGACCATGACGCTGACCTGCGAAGCCCAGAAGGACGATGAGCCGTTCGCACCCATCCACGCGAAGCTTCGGGTCGTCGAGTTGGACGAGGGTCGGACCTCGTGCGTCGTCGATGAGGCGGAGACGGTGTCGGACGACAACCCGCGGGAGCGCCACGAGCTGATGATCCTCGAGGCCCTCGCCGAGGACGAGGACCGAACGCGCGCAGAACTCCTGAGCGCGACCGACGTCCCCGAGGGCACTCTCGCGGGGCGTCTGATCGAGCTCACGCACCAGGGGCTGGTCGAGAAGGTCAGCCGTGGGAAGTACCGCCGCACCCGAGCGGGGACCGAGGAGTTCAAGAAGCGGATCGCGGCTCCCGTCGACACATGACGGGCCATGGGTTGGAGCGATCGATGAGTTTCCTTCCTAGAGAACGAGGTCATCCATCGAATGCGCCGCCGCGTTGGGGTGTGTCGTTCCGCAGCGGTCGCGTCACGGTCCCGCACACGCGTTGAGGATGGGGCGGGCGCTGGCGCCCGATGCCGCCAGGGGGCGCTCCACGAGGTCGCGCAAGAGGCGATGACGCCGCTCAGATGAGCGATCGACGAGCCTCTGTCCTCGTCGGAATGCTCGTTGCGGCTGCTCGTCCGCCGGATCCGGTCGGCCTCGTTGGCGGATGAGCTACGCGACGAGAGCGGGGACGAGGACGGGAACGTGGAGAGAAACGAGGGAGGGAACGAGAACCTCAACGAGAACGAAAAGAGGTCATCCCGAGGACTCGGACCCGACGAGGGCGAGAAGCGCCTCAGTGCGAACTGACGCGAACCACGCCGCATCGAGATGGGATCGTGCTGTTGTGTCGCCGCTCAGCCACCGGCGGCGCCGGCGCGGCCCGGGCAGCGGCGGGTGCGGTGGCGGTGGAGGCGGTCGCGGCGGACCCCGGCGCCGCAGTCGGGGCAGGGGACGGCGCGGCGGCGGCAGGCGGCGAGGTGGGTCTCGATGGTGTCCCGCTTCATGCGGGCGCCGCAGAGGCCGCAGCGGACGGGCTCGGGATCGGCTCCCGGGTCGGCCGCGGCGTCGGGTTCGGGCTCGGGGGGCTCCTCTTGCCTGGCGCGGCAGGTGCGGCGGTGCTCCTCGAGGGCGCGGGCGCGGACTCGGAGGCCGCAGCGGCGGCAGCGGATGGGGGCGGCGGCGGCGGGGGACTCGGGGTCGAGCTCGCCCTGGTACAGGTACCGGCCGCGGACCCGGGGCCGCGCGCGGGACCGGGCCGGAGCGCAGCAGCAGTGGTGGAACCAGCCGCCGACCTCGTCGGGGAGTTCGAACGGGGGCGAGAACGAGCCGTTCTCGTTGAGGAGCCAGAGGACGGTCTGCTTGCAGGTCTTGCATCTACGCCGCGCCCCCTGCTTCCGGCCGGTCCGCTCGCCCTCGTAGGCGACGAGCCGGCCGCGGCAGCGGGGGCAGCGGCAGGTCACCCCTCGGCCTCCGCGCGGGCGCGCTCTCGCTCGACGGTCTCGGGGCATCGGCAGCCGTGGCCTTCGAGGCACTCCTCGCGGTGGGCGGCGCGGGGATCGGCGGGGGGAGGGTCGAGGACGGTCTGGTAAGGCTCGCCGGTGCGGGCGGCCTCGGCCATGAGGTCGTAGATCTCGAGGATGACGCGCTTCGTCCGGTACTCGCCGTGGGCCGCCTCGTCCTTCCGCTTCACGATCGGGAACGTCTCGAGGACGTAGTCGACGTCGTCGCGCTCGAGGCCGTAGAGGTGGAAAAACGCGGCGTCGAGCTCGGCGCGGAGGAGGAAGCGGCGGTCCTCGTCCCAGCGGAAGGGCGGGCCGTCGTAGCCGAGGTCGCGGGAGAATGGGGCGAGGTCGTGAGCGGTGTAGCTGAGTTCGAGTGCGAGAGGGACGATCCAATCCGAGAGGGGCGTGTCAGACCAAGTCGGAGTTTGCC
>JBICIB010000146.1:0-4168 GCA_043101415.1 Planctomycetota bacterium JB042
CGCGCCGCGCGCGCGCTCGCGGACCGGATCGCGCGCGAGGCCGGCCCCGACGGCGACCCGGTCGACGCCGCCTGGTCGCTCGTCCTCGCCCGGGCGCCGAGCGACGCCGAGCGGGCGGTCGCGCGCGAGCACCGGGAGCGGGCGCGGGAACACGCCGCCGGCGCCGCCGACCCCGTGTCGTTCGGACCGAAGACCGGCCCGGTCCTCGAGCGTCGTCTCCTCGCCGCGGCCCGCGGCGAGGACCTGATGATCGCGCCGGCCGACGGGTTCACCGTCCGGAAGGGGGCCTGGGGGAACGACTACAACGACACCGAGCAGGTCGATCCCGTGCTCGGCCCGGCCGCACTCGCGGAGACGCCGCCCGTCGACGCGGGCGAGGCGGCGGCCCGGTTCTCCCCCGGGGCGTCGACGCGCTCGGTCGGGTTGCTGCTCCGCGCCCGGCCGGCGGGCGATCTCGTCCAGGGGGTCGAGGTCCGCCTGCGGCTCGACGCGGGCCGCGTCGAGCTCGTGTCGCTCGACGAGACCGGCGCCCCGGCGACCGTCGCCGCCGCCGACCTCCCGATCCCGCCCGACGGACCGATCGACGTCTCGGCGTCGTTCGACGGGCCTTCGTGCGTCGTCCGGATCGACGGCGCGCCGGCGCTGACCGCCCGCGACGACCGGCTCGACGGCGCGGCCGGGACCGTCGGCCTCCGCGTCGGCGGCGACCCGATCGCCGTCACCTCGCTCTCGCTGACGCCGGCCGGGGGCGCCGCCCGCCCGCTCGTCCGCGCCCGACCGGTCGACGCCGACCGGCGCGCCCTCGAGTCTCTCGCGCTCGTGCTCCTGAACCTGAACGAGACCGTGACCGTCGACTGAACCATGGACCACCACGCCCCTCATCGACGCGAAGGATGCGGCCGCAGCCGCCGCGAGTTCCTCTGGCAGACGGGGGCCGGGTTCACCGGGCTCGCGCTCACCTGGCTCCTCGACCGGGACGGGTTCTTCACGCGGGTCGCCGGGGCGGCGCCCTCGACCGCGTCGCCGCGGAAGGCGAAGCGGTGCATCTTCCTGTTCATGTTCGGCGGCCCGTCCCAGATGGACCTGTTCGACCACAAGCCCGAACTGCAGCGACGGCACGGGCAGTCGATCGAGCTGGAGCGGCGGCGCGGCAAGCCGATGACCAGCACGCTCGTCGGGTCGCGCCGGAAGTTCGCGCGCCACGGCGAGACCGGGCAGTGGTGTTCGGACGTCTTCCCGCACGTCGCGCGGCACATGGACAAGCTCGCGGTCGTGAAGTCGCTCTGGACCGACTCGTTCGCGCACGGCTCGGCGGTGCTGCAGATGAACACCGGGAAGTTCGTCCAGGGGTATCCGTCGCTCGGTTCGTGGCTCTCGTACGGACTCGGCAACGACACCGACGAGCTCCCGGCGTTCGTCGTGATGCACGATCCGCGCGGAGGGCCGATCTCGGGGCCGACGAACTGGTCGTCCGGCTTCATCCCCGCCGCGCACCAGGGGACGCTCTTCCGCGCGACCGGCGCCCCGGTGCTCGACCTCCGCCCGGCGCCGATCGAGGCGGGAGGGCTCGGCCTCGACCGCGCGGCGCAGCGGGCCCAGATCGACGCGCTCGCGGCGCTGAACCGGATCCACGCCGAGGAGCGCCCCGGCGCGAGCGAACTGTCGGCCCGGATCGAGAGCTACGAGCTGGCGTACCGCATGCAGGCGAGCGCCCCGGCCGCGCTCGACCTGTCGAACGAGAGCGCGGAGACCCGGCGGATGTACGCGATCGACGAACCGAAGGGCGCGCACCGGCTGTCGGTCGGCCCGGCGCCGTTCGGCCGGCAGTGCCTGATCGCGCGCCGCCTCCTCGAGCGCGGGGTCCGCTTCGTCCAGATCTACCACGGCGGCGGCCATCAGCAGCAGACGTGGGACGCGCACCACGGCGTGGAGGAGAACCTCTCCATCCACGGTCCCGAGGTCGACCGCCCGATCGCCGCCCTCCTGACCGACCTCGAGCGGCGCGGCATGCTCGACGACACGCTCGTGATCTGGGGAGGCGAGTTCGGGCGGCAGCCGATGGCCCAGACGACGATCACCGAGGACGGCCGCGACCACAACCCGAAGGGGTTCACCATGTGGCTCGCCGGGGCCGGGGTGAAGCCGGGCTCGTACGGAGAGACCGACGAGATCGGCGCCGAGGCGGCGGTCGACCGCCACCACGTCCGCGACTTCCACGCGACGATCCTCCACCTCATGGGGGTCGACCACACGAAGTTGTCGTACTTCTACGGCGGCCTCGACCAGCGGCTCACCGGCCCGCAGGACGCCGAGGTGATCCGCGGCATCGTCGCGTGAACCGCGCCGTCCCGACTCCGCGTCCCGATCGAGTAAGGTGCCCGGGTGTCCCCGCGCGTCGCGATCCTCCCCGCCCTGCTCGCCGCTCTCGCCGCCCTGGAGGGATGCGGCGACGCCCGTCGGTCGCGGACGCCCTCGATCGACCTGCTCGACCGGCTCGGCGACGCGGACGTCACGTCGCCGACGCTCGACCGCCTGCGGGACCGCACGCTCCCGCCGCCCGCGTCCGTGCGGCTCGACGACTCGTTCGACGACGGCCTCTCGGACGACTGGTTCGCCGAGGTCGCGCCGACCGGCGCCGACCCGGAGGACGGGCGCTCGGTCGCGTTCGTCGGGGCCCGCTCCGGACGGCTCACGCGGTACGTCCTCCCGACGGTCGGCGCGGCCCACGTCGTGACCGCGCGCGTCCGCGTCCTCGCCGAGCCGGGCGACGGCGCCGAGCGGCCCGGCCTGTTCGTCCGCTTCCTCTCGCGAGCGCCGACTCGCGCCGAGCTCGACGGCGGCGCGGCGACGGAGCTGATCGAGCACGCGGGGTCGTGGCGGACCGCCCGGCTCGAGGCCGGTCGCGGCACCGGCTGGCATGACCTCTCGATCGTCCTCCCCGCCGACCCGACCCGCGGCGCGATCGAGGTGACGCTCGCCGGCGGGGACGTCGGGCTGCTCGTCGACCTCGTGCGCGTGCGACGCCTCGGCGCGCTGGAGGCGACCGCGATCCTCGACCCGTCGCGGCCGATCGGACCCGAGCTGCTCCGCGCCCGGATCGACGTCCACCAGGAGCGCCGCGACGCGCTCGTCGTCCCCGGCGCCAGCCGCGTCGCGTTCGAGGTCGACGTCCCGCGCCGACGCCCCCGCCTCGACACCGCGACGACGCTCGTCGCCGGCGCGACCGGGGACGCGACCCTCCGCGTCCGGATCGACGGCGAGGAGATCGCGACGCGCACCGAGTCGCCCGTTCCGCCCGGACGGTCGCGCTTCGAGCCGTGGGTCGTCCCGCTCGAGCGGTTCGCGGGACGACGCGTCCGGCTGACGCTCGAGGCCGACGGTCCGCCGGACGTCGACACCGCCTGGGGAACGCCCCGCCTCCTCGGCACGCCGGAGTCGCGGCCCGGCCCGAACCTCGTCCTCGTGTCGCTCGACACGCTCCGCGCGGACATGGTCGGCGCCGTCGATCCTCCGGGCGGACGCACGCCCCACCTCGACGCGTTCGCGGCGGACGGGACGACGTTCGCCCGCGCGCTCTCCCTCGGCGCGTACACCCTCCCGTCGCACGCGACGATGATGACCGGCCAGCACCCGCTCGAGCACGGCGTCGAACAGGCGCCGGACCGACTCGACGCGCGGCGCTCCCCCCTCCTCGCGGCCCGCCTCGCCGCGCGCGGCTGGCGGACCGCCGCGTTCACCGGGGGAGGGTTCGTCGACCCTCGCTTCGGCTTCGACCAGGGGTTCTCGCAGTACGGCACCCGCGACCCGGGGCTGACGGACGACCCGCGTCACGTGTCGAAGCGCGAGGAGCAGATCCTCGACGTCCCCGTCGCGGAGTCCGCGAAGAGCCTCGCGCCGGTCCTCGAGCACCTCGGGCGCGTCGACGACCAGCCGTTCTTCCTGTTCGTGCACACGTACGTCGTGCACAACTTCTACCCGCACCGCGAGTCCCTCGAGACCCCGGAGGTTCGGCCCGAGCTCGCCGGAGTCCCGGGCGACGAGCTGTACCGTCGCGCGTCGGTGGAGTTCGACCCCGCCGCGACCGAACGGCTCGCGTGGCTCTATCGCTCGACGGTCCGGCAGGCGGACGACCTGTTCGTCGGCCCGCTCCTCCGGCGCCTCGATCAGC
>JBICIB010000147.1:0-3948 GCA_043101415.1 Planctomycetota bacterium JB042
CCGCGCGCCGCCCGGGCCGCGTCGTCCGCCGACACTCCGAGCCGCGCCGCCGCCGCCGCCGCCGCCGCGACGTTGCCGGCGAGGTGGTCTGGTTCGATCCGGAGGCGCCGTTCGTGCCGGCGGAGGATCTCCGGCTGCGAGGCGCCCACAACGCCGGCAACGTCGCGGCGGCGGCGGCGGCGGCGGCGCGGCTCGGAGTGTCGGCGGACGACGCGGCCCGGGCGGCGCGCGGCTTCGCGGGGCTGCCGCACCGGCTGCAGACGGTGCATGTCGCCGCCGGCGTCTCGTGGGTCGACGACTCGATCGCCACCACTCCTCGCTCGGCGTGCGCGGCGCTCGACGCGTTCGTCGAGGACGTCGTCCTGCTCGCGGGAGGGGTCGAGAACGGCGTCGCGGTCGAGGCCCTCGCGGCGCGGGCCGCGGAGCGGGCGCGGGTGGCCGTGACGTTCGGCGCGTCCGGACCGAGGCTGGCCCGGGCGCTCCGGGCGGCCGGGCACGTGCGGGTCGTGGAGGCGTCCGATCTGGCGGAGGCGGTGGCGGTGGCGAGGGACGCGGCGCGGAGCGGCGAAGTGGTCCTCCTGGCGCCGGCGTTTCCGTCGTACGACGCCTTCCGGAACTACGTCGAGCGCGGCGAGCGGTTCCGGGCCCTCGCCATGGATCCGTTGAAGGGCGGGCCTTCGTCGCACTAGAGTGGGATTCAAGAACGTCGCGCCGCGGTCCGATCTCCTTCCGAGGATCCGCCGCGTCGCCCGGACACGCCGGAACGACATGCGATGAACAACGTCTGCCAGGTGTGCAAGAAGGCGCGCGCGACGGTGCACCTCACCGAGATCGACTCGGAGAACGCCGAGCCGACCGAGATGCATCTGTGCGAGGCGTGCGCCAAGGAGTCGGGGACCTCGACGAAGCCCCCGCCCGGCGCGGCGATGAAGTTCGCGACCTCCCTGATCGAGCTGCATCAGAAGGAGGGCGGCGCGCGGGCGGGGAAGACGATCGTCTGTCCGGAGTGCGGGATGAGCTACCAGGAGTTCCGCATCAAGGGACGCTTCGGCTGCACCACCTGTTACGACGCGTTCGAGAGCGGCCTCCTGCCGCTGTTGGAGAAGGTCCACGGCGCGACCGAGCACGTCGGGCCGGCGCCGAGCGCCGCCGCGGCGTCGGAGGGGACGCAGCCGGCGCTCCAACGAGAGCTGGTCGAACTGCGGCGCCGGCTGAAGAGCGTGGTCGACGAGGAGCGGTACGAGGAGGCGGCGCGCCTGCGCGATCGGATCACCGAGGTCGAGCAGCAGCTCGCGGAGCCGGACGAATGACGGACGACGCGCCGGAGGTCCCGCCGGTCGGCGAGTGGCTCCGAGGCTCCGGTCCGGAGTCGGACATCGTGCTCTCGTCGAGGCTCCGGCTGGCTCGCAACGTCGTCGGCTTCCCGCTCCGCGCCCGTCTGGGAGAGGAGGAGTCGCACGAGCTCTGCGAGCACCTCCGGCCGCGGATCGAGGCGGCGGGCCTGGCCCCCGACCTCGACTTCGTCGCGCTCGAGGAGCTGACGGACATCGAGCGGCTGGTCCTCGTCGAGCGGCACGTCATCAGCCTCGAACACGCGAACGGCCTCGGGGATCGGGGCGTGGTGAGCGACGAGCCGGGGCGGATCGCGCTGATGCTGAACGAGGAGGACCACCTCCGGATCCAGTGCATCGCGTCCGGTCTCGACCTGAACTCGATCTTCGACCGCAGCCGCGAGATCGAGCGGAAGCTCGCCTCGCTGATCGACTTCGCGTTCCACGCGCGGTTCGGCTACCTCACCTCGTGCCCGACCAACGTCGGCACCGGCATGCGCGTCTCGGTGATGCTGCACCTGCCGGCGCTCGTCTTCGCGAAGCAGATCGACAAGGTCTTCAACTCGGTCTCGAAGATGAACCTGGCCGTCCGGGGGTTCTACGGCGAGGGGACGAAGGCGCTGTCGGACCTCTATCAGATCTCGAACCAGGTGACGCTCGGCCGCAGCGCCGAGAAGCTCCTCGACGACGTCCGGCGCGTCCTCCCGAAGATCGTCGCGTTCGAGCGGGACGTCCGGAAGCAGCTCCTCGACAACGACCGGCTCGTGGTCGAGGACCGCGTCTGGCGCGCCCTCGGGATCCTCCGCACGGCGAGGACGATCGCCAGCGAGGAGGCGTTCGAACACCTCTCCTGGATCCGGATGGGGGTCCACCTCGGACTGATCGAGGAACTGGACATCGAGTCCGTGAACCGAACGTTCAACCTCTGCCAGCCGGGGCACCTCCAGGCGTCCCAGGGCGGAGGTGCGCTCGAGACCCGGCACCGCGACATCGTGCGGGCGCGCCTCATCCGCGAATCACTCGCCGAGGGCGGGGCCGCCCCGTCGGGGTGAACGGCTGGACAACCGTCGTCGACGCGGGTCGACTACGAACACTCGAGCGGGCACGCGGGATGCGTCCGTCTCGGGGCGCCCGGATCGGAATCCGGTCGCTTCCTCGAACCTGACCGTCTAAGAGTTTGCTCGAGAGAGAGTTGGGATCGTGGCCGGTGCGGGGGGCGCTTCCCCCGTGCGCGCGATCTGACGCGGTCGCCGCGGCGAGTTGCCGTACCCGTCGAGTCCCGGAGCGGATCCGACGAATCGGGGCTCACGAAAACCGGCGCGGCGCCCGAAAGTAGCTATGTGGAGCCGACCCATCCCGGCTCGGAGCGCAGAGGACCGACCAACATGTTCGACCGCTTCACCGACCGCGCCCGAAAGGTCATGAACCTCGCGAAGCAGGAGGCTCAGCGGCTCAACCACGAGTACATCGGGACCGAGCACATCCTGCTCGGCCTGATCCAGGAGGGGAGCGGCGTCGCGGCGTCGGTCCTGAAGAATCTCGGGATCGATCTGAAGAAGATCCGCGCCGAGATCGAGAAGATCGTGAAGGGGAGCCCGACCATGGTCACCATGGGTTCGCTCCCGTTCACGCCGCGCGCCAAGAAGGTCCTCGAGCTCTCGCTCGAGGAGGCGTCCCAGCTCGGGCACAACTACATCGGCACCGAGCACCTGCTCCTCGGCCTGATCAAGGAGAACGAGGGGATCGCCGCGCGCGTCCTGACCAACCTCGGCGTGAAGCTCGAGGAGGTGCGCGAGGAGGTGCTCGAGTTCCTCGGCGCCGACGTCCAGCAGGAGCCCGAGGAGGAGGGGGAGACGACCTTCTCCGGGAGCGGGAGCGGCGAGGGGACGTCCGGCGGCGGCAAGTCGAAGACGCCGGCGCTGAACGCGTTCGGACGCGACCTGACCGCGCTCGCCCGCGAGGGGAAGCTCGACCCGGTCATCGGCCGCGCCAACGAGATCGAGCGCGTCATCCAGATCCTCTCGCGCCGGACCAAGAACAACCCGGTCCTCCTCGGCGAGGCGGGGGTCGGCAAGACGGCGATCGTCGAGGGGCTGGCGCAGAACATCATCAAGGGGCACGTCCCCGAGCTGCTGCGCGAGAAGCGCATCGTCGTCCTCGACCTCGCCATGATGGTCGCCGGCACGAAGTACCGCGGGCAGTTCGAGGAGCGGATCAAGGCGGTGATGACCGAGGTCCGCCGGGCGAAGAACGTCATCCTCTTCATCGACGAGCTGCACACGCTGGTCGGCGCCGGCGGGGCGGAGGGGGCGATCGACGCGTCGAACGTCCTGAAGCCCGCGCTCGCGCGCGGCGAGGTCCAGTGCATCGGCGCGACCACGCTCGACGAGTACCGGAAGTACATCGAGAAGGACGGCGCGCTCGAGCGTCGCTTCCAGACGATCGTCGTCGACCCGCCGTCGCGGGACCAGGCGGTCGAGATCCTGCGCGGCCTCCGCGACAAGTACGAGGCGCACCACCGGGTGCAGATCACCGACGGCGCGCTCGAGCTCGCGGTCGACGCCGCCAACCGGTACATCAACGGCCGCTTCCTGCCGGACAAGGCGATCGACGTGAT
>JBICIB010000148.1:0-4551 GCA_043101415.1 Planctomycetota bacterium JB042
GGGCGACGTGAGGGTGGTCGAGGAAGGCGAGGGTCTGCCGCTCCTGGTGGAATCGTCGCCGGAGCGTCTCGTGCGAGGCGGCCGCCTTCAGCACCTTCACCGCGACCGTCTGCTCGAACTGACGGTCGGCCCGCTCGGCGCGGTAGACGCTCCCCATGCCGCCGTCCGCGATCCACTCCCGGATCCGGTAGGCGCCGAGCCGGGTGCCGGGCGCGAGCCGGGCGTCGTCGGCGGCGGCGCTCCGGCCCGCGGTCGACGAAGCGGGAGGCTCGAGGAACCCGGCGCCCCCGCGCTCCGCCTCGACCCTCGGTCGGAGCTCCGCGGCGAGCTCGGGGTCGTCCGCGGCGAGCGCCTCGAGGAACGCGTCGCGGTCCGTCGCGTCGAGCTCGCCGTATCGGTGGAACGCGCGCTCCAGCGCTCGCCAACGGTCCGGGTTCATGGCGGCGCATTCTCGGGGATTCGAGGCGGTGCGTCGAGTCGATGCGGAGAATCGTCGGCGGCCGGGCGATCCGCCGCCGAGGCGGGACGTCGCTCCGGCGCCTCGGGCGGCGGGCGTCGTCGCGGTTGCTACGCTCTCCGGATGCGCGTCCCTCGCCGCCTCTTCGCCGCCGCCCTGCTCCCGCTCGTCGCGGTCCCCGCCACGGCGCAGTCGGGCGACCACCCGGGCGAGGCGCAGCCGTCGCTCCCGCCGGACCTGCGGGTGCCACCGGCGCCGGTCCTCTCTCCGGACGAGGAGCGGGCGACGTTCGCGCTCGACGAGCGGTTCGTCGTCGAGCTCGTGGCGGCCGAGCCGCTCGTCGAGGACCCGGTCCAGATCGCCTGGTCCGCGGACGGCCGGATGTGGGTCTGCGAGATGCGCGGGTACATGCCGGACGTCGACGGGACCGGCGAGACGCTGCCGGTGGGGCGGATCTCGATCCTCGAGGACCGGGACGGCGACGGCGTGGTCGACTCGAGCGTGCCGTTCGTCGAGCACCTCGTCCTGCCGCGCGCGATCGCGCCGTCGCACGGCGGGCTCCTCGTCCTCGCGCCGCCGGACCTCCTCTTCTACCGCGACCGGCACGGCGACGGGCGCGCGGACGAGATGCTCCTCCTCCACTCCGGGTTCGGCGGGATCGAGTCGCCGGAGCACGCGGGGAACGGGCTCCTGTACGGGCACGACAACCGCTTCTGCCTCTCCCAGCACCCGCTCCGGTTCACCTTCGACGGGGAGGAGGTCCGGACCGAGCGGACGCCCGGGCACGGGCAGTGGGGGATCGCCAAGGACGACGTCGGGCGCGTCTTCACGAACACGAACTCCGATCCGCTCCGGGTCGACCTCGTCTCCGCGCACTACGGCGCGCGCCACCCCGACCTCGGCGGCCTCGTCGGCGTGAACGAGCGCGCGTCGCACGACTTCGACACGTGGCCGAGCCGGATGACGCCCGGGGTGAACCGCGGCTACCAGCGCGCGACGCTCCGCGACGACTTCACGCTGGCGCGGGTGACCGCGGCGTGCGGGCCGGCGATCGAGCGGGGCGGGATCTTCCCCGACGACGCGCGGGGGGACGCGTTCGTCGCCGAGCCGGCGGGGAACCTGATCAAGCGGTGCTCCCTGAGCGAGGCGCCGGACGGCGGCCTGCGCGGGACCAACCCGTACGAGCGGCGCGAGTTCCTGACGTCGACGGACGAGCGGTTCCGGCCGGTGAACCTCGTGACCGGACCGGACGGCGCGTTGTACGTCGTCGACTTCTACCGCGGCGTCATCCAGCACCGCGTCTTCGTGACGTCGTTCCTCCGCCGGCAGATCGTCGAACGCGGGCTCGAGCGACCGGTCGGTCTCGGCCGGATCTGGCGGATCCGGCCCCGGGGGGCGACGCCGCATCCGCGCCCCGCGCTCGATCGGGCGACCGACGAGGGGCTCGTCGCCGCGCTCGCGCACCCGAACGGCTGGTGGCGGGACACGGCCCAGCGGCTCCTCGTCGAGCGGCGGGCGACGGGCGCGGCGCCGTCCCTGCGCGACCGCCTCCGGAACGGCGGGACGGCCCTCGAGCGGCTGCACGCGCTCTGGACGCTCGACGGCCTCGATCGCGCGTCGGTCGACGACGCGGCGGCCGCGGTCGCCGACGAGGCGGTCGCGGTCCGGGCCGCCGGCCTCCGGGTCGCCGAGCGGCATCTCGCCGACCCGCGGGCGCTCGGGCTCGTCCTCGACCGGCTCGACGATCCGGCGCCGCCGGTCCGACGTCAGGCGATCCTGTCGCTCGGGGAGGGGCGTTCCGCGGCCGCGCTTGCGGCGCTGCGCGACGTGCTCGTCGAGCACGCGGGGGACCGCGCGGTCCGGTCGGCGGTCCTCTCCGGGGCGTTCGGGTGGGAGCTCGAGCTGCTCGACGGGCTCCTCGCGAGCGCGCCGTTCCGAGAGCGGTCGGACGGCCGGGCCGCGGCGCTGAAGGCGTTGGTCGAGGTCGTGTGGCGCTCCCGCGACCGGGCGCGGCGGGCCGCGGTCGTGGAGCGCGCGTCGGCGACCGATCGGGCGTGGGCGGCGGCGGCGATCCTCGACGCGCTGAAGGGCCCGCTCAAGGTCGGGACGGACCATCCGCGCACGGCGTCGCTGGCGCGGAGCCCCGCGGGTTGGGACGCGCTGCTCGCGCGAGAGGACGCGGCCGGCGCGGCGGCGCGCGCGATCGACCCTCGGCTCGTCTGGCCGGGGCGGGACGGTTACGCGACCGCGCGCGGCCCGTCGACCTGGACGGACGCGCAGCGGGCGCAGCTCGAGCGCGGGGGACGGCTGTACGCGTCGATCTGCGCGAGCTGCCACCAGGCGGACGGCCGGGGGCTGCCCGGGACGGCCCCGTCCCTGGCCGGGGCGGATCGCGTGCTCGGGGACGAGGGGCGGTTCGCGCGCATCCTCCTCCACGGCCTCACCGGGCCGATCGAGCGGGACGGCCGCACCTGGAACGGCGACATGCCGCCGGCCGCCGCCCGGGGGGACGATCAGATCGCGGCGCTCCTCACGTACGTGCGGAACGCGTTCGGGAACGAGGCGGACCCGGTCGCGCCGGAGACGGTCGCCGAGGTCCGCGCGGCGACGTCGACGCGCGTCGAGCCGTGGACGGAGGCCGAGCTGGAGGACGGCGCCGCCGGGCGTTGATCCGGACGGGGGAGACCGTTCGAGTGCGGCGGAGCCGTCGGGAGGGGGCGGCCTGGTCGGCCTGAGAGAGCGTGCTATCGTCTCCTTCATGGCCTTCGCGGAGTGCGCCGGCGACCGGGATCGACGCGAGGCGGCCGAGGAGGTGCTCCGGCCGTTCTCGGCGCCGTGGATCGCCTGGGCCGTCGTCTACGTCCTGTTCGACGTCTTCCCGGACACGGCCGATCGGATCGAGTCGAGCGCGGTCGAGCTCCTCTGCCTCAACCTGCCGGCGCAGATCGTCCTGATCGCCCTGTCGTTCGCGCTGGTCGCTTCGTTCGGGCGCCGCGCCCGCGCCCCGGCGCTCCTCTGCGCCTCTCTCGCCACGCTCCTGATCGCGGCGCACGTCGTGGCGACCGCCCTCTCGGTCGCTTGAAACCTCGCCGGCCGAGGCGCATCCCACTCCTCGACCGACCCGCCGCACCGAGGGCTCGACGATGAGGATCCCGCTGATGCTCCTGACCGGATGGTTCGCCGCGGACGGGACGCGATCGATCCCCGCGCTCGACGCGGCCCAGCCGAAGGAGGTGCGGACGGCGACGTTCGCGCTCGGCTGATTCTGGGGGCCGGACTCCCGGTTCGGGGGTCTCGAAGGCGTCGTCCGGACGCGCGTCGGCTACACCGGCGGCGACCAGGAGCGGCCGACGTACCACGACCTCGGCGGGCACACCGAGGCGATCCAGATCGACTACGACCCGAAGGCGACGACGTACGAGAGGCTGCTCGAGGTGTTCTGGAGCGAGCACCGCCCTTGCCATCGCTCCTGGAGCACCCAGTACAAGGCCGCGGTCTTCACCCACGACGAGGCGCAACGGGAGGCGGCGGAGGAGACGGCCGCGAAGGTCTCGCTCGCGGAGGGGCTCCCCGTCGAGACCGAGATCGTCCCGCTGAAGAGGTTCTGGCGCGCCGAGGCGTATCACCAGAAGTACCGGCTCCGTTCGTCGAAGCGCCTGACCCGCGAGCTGGAGGCGATCTACCCCGACCCGGCCGACTTCACCGACTCGACCGTCGCGACGCGCTTGAACGCGTGGCTCGCCGGCGAGGGGTCGAAGAAGGAACTCGAGGCGCGCCTCGACGACCTCGGCCTCTCGGCGGAGGGGAAGAAGGAGCTGCTCGAGGTGTTCCGAGCCCGCTCCCGCTAGGATCAATAGGAGGCGAAGAGGATGGCGACGACGAGGAAGAAGCGGACGAAGAGGCCGGCGGCGCGGGGCGAGGAGCGGGTCGAGACGCTCCACCCGGCGGGGAAGAACGGGGTCCGGATCACCCGGCCGCGCTACGACTCGATGCGGCGGGCGCTGCTGAAGGTGATCCCTCGTCGGGCCGACGGCGTCGCGTTCCGGGACCTGACGGACCTCGTCGGTCCGCACCTCGACGCCGAGGCGTTCCGC
>JBICIB010000149.1:0-4080 GCA_043101415.1 Planctomycetota bacterium JB042
GCTCTTCCGATCTCCCCTCGTAGATCTCCGTGATCCTCGCGTCGCGCATGTACCGCTCGACCGGGAAGTCGGTGGTGTACCCGGCCCCGCCGTGGATCTGCACCGCCTCCTCGGCCGCGCGGTTCGCCATCGTCGACGCCGAGAGCTTCGCCATCGACGCGGCGAGCGAGCACGGCCGGCCGCGGTCGCGGAGCCACGCCGCCTTCCGGACCAGGAGCCGCGCCGCCTCGATCTCCGTCGCCATCTCGGCGAGCTTCCACTGGATCGCCTGGAACGCCGCGATCGGCCGGCCGAACTGGTGGCGCTCCTGGGCGTACTTCAGCGAGGCGTCGAGGCACGCCTGGGCGATCCCGACCGCCTGCGAACCGATGCCGATCCGACCGCCGTCGAGCGTGTCCATCGCGATCCGGAACCCCTTGCCGACCTCGCCGAGCACGTTCGCGGCCGGCACCCGGCAGTCCTCCAGGACGATCTCGGTGGTCGAGGAGGCGCGGATCCCGAGCTTCTCCTCCTTCTTGCCGACCTTCAGCCCCGGGGCCGTCTTCTCGATCAGGAACGCGGTGATCCCGTGGGCCTTCTTCTTCGGGTCGTCCAGCGACGTCCGCGCGAAGACGATGAACAGGTCGGCGTACGCGCCGGTCGTGATCCAGAGCTTCGTCCCGTTCAGCACGAAGTGGTCGCCGTCGGCCACCGCCTTCGTCGCCTGGTTCGCCGCGTCGGAGCCCGCGTTCGCCTCGGTCAGGGCATAGGCGCCGAGCCACTCCCCGGTCGCCATCCGCGGGAGGTACTCCTCCTTCTGGGCGTCGGTCCCGAACTTCCGGAGCGGGGTCGCCACGAGCGAGTTGTGGACCGACACCGTCACCCCGACCGACGCGCAGGCGCGCGACAGCTCCTCGGTGATGATCGATCCGGCGAGGTTGCCGAGGCCGGAGCCGCCGTACTCCTCGGGGATCAGCGCCCCGAGGAGGCCGAGCTCGCCCGCCTCCTTCACGACGTCGAGCGGGAAGCGGTGTTCGCGGTCCCACTCCTCGGCGTGCGGCGCCACGCGCTCGGCCGCGAAGGAGCGCGTGGTCTGCGCCAAGAGCTCGAGGTCCTCGGTGAGGTCGAAGTCCATCCGTCGGTGCTCCGTGGAGGGGTGAGGGTCAGGACCGGTGGTCGAAGAAGCCGCGGCCCGTCTTGTCGCCGAGGTGCCCCGCGGCGACGAGCTTGCGGAGGAGCGGGCACGGCCGGTACTTCGGGTCGCCGAGCTCGGAGTGCAGCACCTCGAGGATCGACAGGCAGACGTCGAGCCCGATGAAGTCGGCGAGCCGCAACGGCCCCATCGGGTGCGCCATGCCGAGCTTCATGATCTCGTCGATGTTCTCCGCCGACGCGACGCCCTCCATCAGGGCGAAGCACGCCTCGTTGATCATCGGCATGAGGATCCGGTTCGCGACGAACCCCGGGTAGTCGTTCGCCTCGACCGGGATCTTGCCGAGCCGCTTCGTCGTCTCGACCGTCGCGGCGAGCGTCTCCGGGGACGTGTCGTGCCCCTTGATGATCTCGACCAGCTTCATGATCGGGACGGGGTTCATGAAGTGCATCCCGATGAACCGCTCCGGCCGGGACGTCATCGCCGCCAGCCGCGTGATCGAGATCGACGACGTGTTCGAGGCGAGGATCGCGTCCGGCTTGGCGACCGCGTCGACCGCCTGCCAGAGCGCGCGCTTCACGTCCTCGTTCTCGGTGATCGCCTCGACGATCAGGTCGCGCCCGGCGAGGTCGGAGACGTTCACCGACCCGGCGACGCGCGCCCGGATCGCCTTCGCCTCGTCCTCGGAGATCCTCTCCTTCTTCACGAGGCGGGCGAGGCTCTTCTCGATGGCGGCGGTGCCGCGCGAGAGGAACTCCTCGCTCGTGTCGACCAGCGTGACGTCGAACCCGTTCGCCGCGAAGACCTGGGCGATCCCGTTCCCCATGGTCCCGGCGCCGATCACGCCGACCGTCTTCAACTCCGTCATCGTTCTCTCTTCTCTGTTCCTGGGTCGGTTCGTCCCGCTCAGCGCTCGACGGCCATCGCGACCGCGTTGCCGCCGCCGAGGCAGAGGCTGGCGAGCCCGGTCTTGACGTCGCGGTCCTTCATCGCGTGGAGCAGGGTGACGAGGATCCGGCAGCCGGACGCGCCGATCGGGTGGCCGAGCGCGACGGCGCCGCCGTTCACGTTCGTCTGCTCCGGATCGAGGCCGATCTCGCGCGTGCAGGCGATCGCCTGGACCGCGAACGCCTCGTTCAGCTCGGCGAGGCCGTAGGCGTCCGCCTTCAACCCGGTCTTCGCGTTCAGGTTCTTCACCGCCTCGACCGGCGCCATCATCACCCACTCCGGCGCGACGCCGCCGGTTGCGTACCCGGCGACGCGGGCGAGCGGGGTGAGGCCGCGGCGCTCGGCCTCCTTCTCCTCCATCACGACGACCGCCGCGGCGCCGTCGTTGATCGTCGACGCGTTCCCCGGCGTGACCGTGCCGTCCTTCTTGAACGCGGCGCGCAGCTTCCCGAGCGACTCGGCCGTCGTCCCGGCGCGCGGCCCCTCGTCCTTCGCCACGACGACGGGGTCTCCCTTCCGCTGCGGCACCTCGACGGCGACGATCTCCTCGTCGAACCGCCCCGCCTCCCACGCCGCGACCGCGCGCTGCTGCGAGGTGGCCGCGAACTCGTCCTGCTGCTCTCGCGAGATCTCGTACCGATCGGCGACGTTCTCGGCGGTGATCCCCATGTGATAGTCGTTGTAGACGTCCCACAGGCCGTCGGAGACCATCGAGTCGAGCAGCTTCGTGTGCCCGAGGCGCGCGCCGAGGCGGCCGTCCGGGAGGAGGTACGGCGCGTTCGTCATCGACTCCATCCCGCCGGCGACGATCACCTTCGCGTCGCCGGCGCGGATCGCCTGCGCGGCGAGCATCACCGACTTCAGCCCCGAGCCGCAGACCTTGTTGATCGTCACCGACCCGACCGAGTCGGGGATCCCCGCCGCGCGCGCGGCCTGACGGGCCGGGTTCTGCCCGACGCCGGCCTGGAGGACGTTGCCGAAGATCACCTCCTCGACCTCGCCGGCCTCGATCGAAGCGCGCTTCACCGCCTCGGCGATCGCGGCCGCCCCGAGCGCGGGCGCCTTCAGGCCGGTGAACGCTCCCATGAACTTCCCCATCGGGGTGCGGGTGGCGCTGACGATCACGGCGTTCGGCATGGGTGTTCTCCGGAAAAGGGGACGACGCAGTCTACAGGTCGGAGCCCGCCGCCTGAAGCGCCGTGCCGCCCGGACGGCGAGACGCGGTCGAGGTTCGTTTCCTCGGTGCAGTCCCGGGGGTCGGCTCGTATCATGGACCGGTTTTTCTCCGGCCGAAGGACGACGGCATGCAGAACCGCACCCGCGCCGCCTGGCTCGCGGCCCTCCTGCTCGCGCTCGGCGCCCCGACGGCGGCGGCCCGGGGCCTGGTGAAGGTCTCGGCGGCGTTCGACCCCGCCGAGGCGGCCCCCGGGACGACCGTCGACCTCGTGGTCACCGCCGACGTCGAGCCGGGGTACCACATGTACGCCCCGGACTCCCCGAGCGAGGCGGGGATCCCGACGTCGATCGAGGTCTCGGAGGCCGGCGGCCTGGTCGAGGCCGGCGAGTGGACCTTCTCGAAGCCGAAATCGAAGTTCGACGACATCTTCGAGGTCGTGGTCCGCATCCACGAGGGGGAGGTCGAGTTCCGCCGGCCGTACCGCGTCCCGGACGGGGCGAGCGGGACGATCACGCTGAAGGGCGCGGTCGATCTCCAGGCCTGCGACGAGAACTCCTGCACCCGGGAGGAGCCGGAGTTCACGGCGACGCTGGCGGTCGGCGGCGATGCGGGCGGCGCCACGGCGGCAGAGCCAGCGCCGGCGAGCGACGGGTCCGGCGCGGACGGGGTCCCCGAGCCGGAGCTCGGGTTCGACCTGATCGCGATGTCCGCGGGGTTCGAGCCGGCGACCGCTCGTGCGGGCGAGGTCGTCACGCTGAAGATGGTCTTCGCGATCGCGGCGGGGCGTCACCTCTACGCCCCCGACTCGCCGGCGGGGCTGCCG
>JBICIB010000150.1:0-3054 GCA_043101415.1 Planctomycetota bacterium JB042
GGCGATCTTCGACGTGACGCGCGACGAGCGGGCGACGATCTACACGATCACCGGCCACGAGGAGCTCTCCGTCGCCAGCGCCGCCGACCTCGGCGGGTCGCTGCTCGCGGCGGCCCTCGGCGCGGACAACGCCGCGGTCGAGCCGCTCTCTCTGGTGGCGCGGGGCGAGGTCCCCGACGACGCGGCGGCCGTCCTCCTGCTCGGCCCGCAGCACTCTTCGACGTTCCTCGACGAGGAGAAGACGGCGCTCGACGCGTACCTCCGCCGCGGCGGGAAGCTCCTGGTCGCGGTCGACCCGCTCGGGAACCGCCAGCTCGACGAGACGATCTTCCGGCCGCTCGGGCTCGAGCTGGAGCGGAACCTGATCTGCCACACCCAGAAGGGGGTCCTGCGCGGCTCCGGCGTCACGGAGATGTGGGTCGCCGGTCGCGAGGCGCCGGGGCGGTACGGGAGGCACGAGATCACGCGGACGCTGATCGAGGACAACGAGGTCTTCATGGTCGTCCGCTCCGGAGGGGTCTCCGCGGCGCCCGGGCACGAGGCGGCGTTCACGTCGCTGCTCCTCTCCCCGGAGGACGCGTTCGGCGACCTCCCGAAGAGCGAGATCGAGAGCGGCGACCTGAAGCAGGACCCGCGGATCGAGTCGGAGGGGACCCGCACCCTCGCCGCCGCGATCGAGCCGACCGGGCCGTACGCGGGGGCGAAGGTCGTCTTCGTCCCCGCGGTCCCGTGGGCGACGAACTACATGATCCGCCGTTCGCCGGGGAACGAGCGGTTCCTCCGCCGGGCGGTGAAGTGGCTGGTCGGGAAGGGGGACGCCTCGATCGTCCTCCCGCCGCAGACCGTGTCGACGCGGATCATCGAGGTCCCGGAGGGGGAGGAGGACTCGATCTTCCTCTACACCGCCGTCTATCTCCCGCTCGGCGCGCTGGCGCTGGCGCTCGTCGTCTGGCTCGCGCGAAGGAAGTGACGCGCGCATGAACCTCCGGACCACGCTCCTCCTCCTGGTCGTCGTCGGCGTGCTCGGCGCGCTCGCGCTGAAGTACGGCGGCGAGCGGGAGGAGACGACGCTCCCGGGCACGGGGATGCTCGTCCAGGACCTCCCCGGCGGAAAGGTGACGAGCTTCGACGTCCTCCTCGCCAGCCGCCAGGACGGGACGTTCGAGCGGCGCGGCGACGAGTGGTGGATCACGTCGCCGTACGTCGACCGCGCGTCCCCCGACGCGGTCCGGATGCTGATGGAGGCGCTGAAGTCGAACCCGCGCCTCGAGATCGACGCGAACGCCGACCGCTCGACGCTCGAGGCGGTCGGGCTCGAGCCGCCGAAGACGCGCGTGACGCTCCGGGGGACCGAGGGCGACCCGATCGGCATCCGGCTCGGCGAGCGGGACGCGAGCGGCGCGTACACGCACGCGCGGATCGAGGGGGACCCGGCGCTCTACCGCACCGGCGCGAACCTGGTGAACGTCCTCGCCAAGGGGCTGCACGAATGGCGCGACGCCCGGTTCCTGACCGGCGACGCCGCGCTCCTCCGGCGCCTCGAGCTGAAGCGCCCCGGCGAGCCTCGCGTCGTCCTCGAGCGGCCGGGGACCGAGTGGCAGCTCGTCGAACCGAGCGCCTTCAAGGCGGACAAGAGCGTCGCCGGCCCGTTGGTGCACGGCCTCCTCCTCCTCCGCGTCGACCGGTTCGTGCAGAACACGCCCCAGGAGAAGGACCTCCTCGAGCGCGGCATCTCCGCCGAGACGGCGATCGAGGTGACGCTCGACTGGGGGGCGCGCCGCGTGACCGCCCGGTTCGGCCCTCCCGAGGGGGCGGTCGAGGGGGGGCGCAGGTTCGCCGTCGACTCGGAGCGCGGGCACCTCTTCCTCGTCGAGGGGGAGGCGCTCGGCCGGCTCGAAACGCCGCTCGAGCGGTTCCGCGATCCGAAGGTGATCCGCGTCACGCCGCAGACGGTCGAGCGGATCGAGTTCGAGCGCCCCGGCGCGCCGACGCTCGCGGTCGGGTTCGACCGGGGGGAGCGGGTCTTCCGCCTCTCCTCGCCGTTCGAGGGTGCGGTCGACGACTCCCGCGAGAGCGTCCTCCGGAGCTGGCTCCTGGCGGTCTCCTCCCTCGAGGCGACCGACTACCTCGACCGCCGCGATCTCGGCCCGGCCCCGGACGGCGGCGACCCGTTCGACGCGCTGATGGCCGACCGCCTCGGCGTGCTCCGGCTGGCGGTCGCCGATCGGTCGGGGAACGTCCGGCCGGTCGAGCTCGAGTTCGCGGACGGCGGCGGCGACGTCTACCTCCGCTCGCCGCAGCTCGCCCCCGACACGATCTACGTCGTCGAGCGCGCGGTCGCCGACGAGGTGCTCGCGATCGACCCGCGCGAACTCCTGGTGCTCGACCTCTTCCCGGGGGAGCTCCTCCGCTGGAAGGAGGCGACCGTCCGCCTCGGCGATCGCGTCCGGAGGCTCCGGCGCGATCGGACGCCCGGCGCGGAGGTCTGGAACGACCCCGACCACCCGGAGGCGGAGACGTCCGCGTTCCAGGCCGCGCTCTCCGCGCTGGAGGGGGCGCGGGCGTTCCGGATCCTCGGCCGCGACGCGCGCCCGGAGGACGGGCTCGCGGGCGACGACGCGATCGTCCTCGAGCTGGGGATCGCGGGCGAGGACGGGACGCTCCGGTCGTTCGTCGTCCGCCTCGGCGCGGCCGACCCGACCGGCGAGACGGTCGTCGGCGCCGCGAGCGGCGCGCTCTCCCCGTTCCCGCCCCGCACCGTCTTCCGGGTCGAGGCGTGGATGAAGGAGCAGCTCCGCGCGCTCTTCCCCTGAACCGGCGCGTCAGCCGTCGACGCGGACCAGCTCGAGCGCGCCGACCGGCGTGCCGAGCGTGGCGCGGTCGAGCCGGCCGTCGGCGTCGAACCACGCTTCGATCGGCGTCGACGGGACGGTCGGGGACGGGAGGTCGACGCTCTCGTCGGCCCGCACGATCGTCCCCCTCAGGTGACGCCCGCCCGGGGCGTCCAGGTCGGCTCGCACGGTCAGGCGATGGACGAGTCCGGCGAGGAGGACC
>JBICIB010000151.1:0-6696 GCA_043101415.1 Planctomycetota bacterium JB042
CGTCCTCCGCGCCGACGGCGATCTTCTCGCCGCCGGCCGGCCATCGGCAGACGGTCGCCGCCGCGCCGTCCTCCTCGGCCTCGGAGAGCGTTCGGCCGCCGGCGATCCGGAACACCCGGAGGGCGCCGTCGCCGGCGCCGGCCGCGACCCGCTCGGCCCGCTCCGGCTCGAGCGCCACGGCCCGCGGAGGGTCGTCGACGGGAACCCGCTGCGGGCGGCCTCCGTCGAGCGGGACCACGGCGACGTCGTCGGCGGCGACCGCCACGAGCGCGCCGTCCGGGGCGAGGGAGAGCGCGGCGATCGGCGCATCCGCCTCCAGGAGGACGGTCGCGGCGCCGTCGGCCGGGTCGTGACGGCGGACGCGACCGTCGGCGCCGCCGCTCAGGACGAGGTCGGCGCCGACGGCGATCGACGTCACCCCGCCGTCGTGGCCGGTCCACGCCGGCGGGGGAGGCGCCGGACGGTTCTCGCCGGAGTCCTCCGCCGGCGGGGCGTCGGCGTCGAGCAGCCCGAGCGCGACGGCGGCGTCCTGCCGGACCGGTCCGTCCCGATCGTCGTCCCGGACGATCTCCTCGAGGAGCTCCACCGCGGAGGGGTCGCCGAGGACGCCGATCGCGCGCGCGGCCGCCCGGCGCACCTCGTGGACGTCGTCCTCGAGCGCCGCGACGAGCCTCGGCAGGACCTCGCGGTCGCCGAGCCGGGCGAGCGCGACGAGTGCGGCGCTCCGGACGTCCGCCGAGGTGTCGTGGAGGCCGGTCTCGAGCGCGTCCCGGATCGACGCCCGCACGTCGGCCGCGAGCTCCGGGCGCGGGCGGGCGTCCTTGCCGGCCCGCTCGACGCGCCGCTCCTCGACCAGGCGGTCCTCGTTCAGGAACCACCAGAACTCCCACGCCTCGTCGCGGTAGTCGACGCGCGGCCCCTCGCCCGGGGCGACGTCGGGGCGGGGGATGCTCTGCGCGTCGGCCGGAGACGACGCCAGCCCGACCGCGAGCGCGGCGATGAGGAGGAGCCCTCGCGGGCTTGGCGGCGGGAAGGACAGGAGGATCGACCTCGGGTGGGGCCCCCTCGTTATAGAGCCTCGTCGCGCCGGGGCCACGGATCGAGAGCGTCAGCTCGCCCGCATCTTCGCGAGGAGCTCGGCGAGGCTCTCGACCTCGCCGAGCGGGCGCTCCACGCCGTCGAGGCGAGGGAGCGTCTCGGAGCCGGGCTGGCGGGGGAAGCGGGAGAGCCTCGAGAACGGGTTCGTCGCGTCGGGGGCCGCACCGCCGACGCCCGCCGCGGCCGCCGGCGACGGGGAGGCGCCGCCGGGGACGAACGGGAGACCGCTCGGCGGTGCGGACCCGGGGACCGCCGCGTCGGGGAACTCCTTCTGCATCGCCTCCGCGAACCCCGCCCGCGCCGCGGCGTCGAGCGTCCCGTCCTCGACCGCGATCAGGAACCGCCGCAGCAGCGCGGCCCCGGTCATGCTCCGGAGCGCCTCGAAGCGGGCGCGGAGGGCGGCCTCCCGGTCGCCCGGGCCGCCGCCGTCCAGGAAGCGCCGGTTCGCCTCCGTCCACGTCTCCACCGCTTCGGCGTCCGCGCCTTCCGCCTCGAGGCGGTCGAGGGCGAACCGGACGAGGTACTTCGTGGCGAGCGGAAGGGTCCGCGGGGAGAGCCGGTCGGGGTCGATCCGTCGCTCGACGAGCGTCCGCATCGCGTCGACGCGTCGGAGGTCGGCGGCGACGTTCTCCGGCTTCGCCGCCGGGTGCTCGGCCTGCTTCGCGAGGGCCGCGGTCTCGAGATCGAGCGCCTCCCGGATCATCGTCCGCTTCTGCTCGTCGAGCGGGCGCGGGTCGCGGGCGACGATCCACGGCGCCGGGACGAGCGGCGCGTCCGAGCGGTCGCCGGGCGCGGCCCGGAGGAGGAGCGCGACGAGGGGGCCGGGGATCATGCGAGGAGCTCCTCCGCGGGCCGACCGTCCCGGTTCGGGAGGTCGAAGTCGAGCGCGCGGGCGACCGTCGCCGCGACGTCGACCTGGGCGAGCGGGGTCTCGACGAGTCGGCGGCGCGCCGCGCCGGCGCCGAACGCGACGAGGAACGTCTCCCGGGCCCCGGGCCGGTCCGCGTCGTGCCGGTCGAAACGTTCGTCGCCGCGGCCGCAGTCGACGGTCACGAGCACCAGCGTGCGACCGCGATAGAACGGATCGGACTCGAGGAACCGACAGAGTCGATCGAGGAGCAGGTCGAGCCGGCGCACCTGGCGAGCGTACGTCGTCCAGGCGCCCCGATGCGCCAGGTCGGTCGTCGACCAGCCGAGCCCGATCAGGTCCGGCTTGAGCGAGGAGACGGCGCGGATCGAGAGTTCGGTCAGCCAGTCGTCCGCCTCGTCGGAGGCGACGTACGGCCGGCCGTTCATCAGCCGGTCGGTCAGCGCGTCGATCGTCTGCTGCCCCAACTCGCCCGCCTTCAAGGGGGCCGGGACGCCCCGGTCGATCGCGCCGCGGAGGAGCTTCAGCCGCGGCGGGCCGCTCGGCGGGAGACGTCGCTCGTCCAGGGAGGGGACGATCCCGGCCAGGAAGTCGTTGGCCACGTCGACGAGCGGAGCCGGTCCGAGCGTCGGGTCGCCGGAGATCGAGGACCCGGGCCGGGGCGCGTGCTCGCTCACGTACGTCAGCGCGCCGGCGTCGCTCCCGAACCCGGGGGCGTCCGACGCCTCGGGGAGGCCGGCCACGAACGCGGCCTCGCGGGGCCGGCCGTGCGCGGCCCGCCAGAGCTCGAAGACCGTGGGATGGCCGCGGAGCGTCGCGAGGTCGTCGCCGCCGCGGCCGGTCACGAGGACCCGGGTCGCCTCGCGGTGGCCGGTCGAACCTTCGTTCCGGACCGTCCGGGCCAGCGCACCCTCGCGGGCCCGTGTCCACAAGCCAGGGGCCAGAGAAGACTTGCGGTCGTCGGTGAACAGGTCGCCCGGGCGGACACCCGCTCCGAACCGGATCAGGACGAGCCGTTCGGGCCGTCCGGGCGGTGGGGGCGGGGGCGCGGTCGCGCACCGCGGGAGGGCGGCGGCGGCGGCGAGCCCGAGGGCGTCCTTCAGCCACCGGCGTCGGTCGAGGGTCGATTCCGCGGTCATGGGGCGCCGATTCTATCGTCTGTCGGATGACGGGTTCCATCGCCGGCCGGACGACGGTAGACTGCCGAGCTTTTCGACGCTCGACGCAACCGCTTCGCACGAGGAGCCGACGGCATGGCCCGCAACAAGCGCAAGATCAAGAAGGCGAACCACGGGAAGCGTCCGTGCTGCGGCAACCTGCAGCGGAAGCGGAAGAACAAGTTCAAGAACTGACCCGGCCCCGGGACTTCCCGCGCCCTCTCGGGCCGCGGTACTCCCGGAGGAACTCCGCCTTCCACTCGCCGAACCTCCCCTCCTCCACCGACGTGCGCACCCCGTCCATCATCCGCTGGTAGAAGCGGATGTTGTGGATCGACGCGAGCGTCGCCCCGAGCAGCTCCTTCGTCAGGAACAGGTGGCGCACGTACGCGCGCGAGAAGTTCGCGCACGCGTGGCAGTCGCACGAGGTGTCGATCGGGTAGCCGTCGCGTCGATAGCGCTGGTGCTCGATCCGGATCTTCCCCCGCGTCGTGAAGAGCGTGCCGCCGCGTCCGTAGCGGGTCGGGATCACGCAGTCGAAGATGTCCATCCCGCGCTCGACCGCGGCCAGGATGTCCTCGGGGAGTCCGACCCCCATGAGATACCGCACCCGGTCGGCCGGGAGCGCGTGCTCGGTGAAGTCGACGACCTTCTTCAGGTTCTCGTGCCCCTCGCCGACCGAGACGCCGCCGACCGCGATGCCGTCGAACGGGAGCCGCGCGGTCTCCGCCGCCGACCGCGCCCGCAGGTCGTCGTACACCCCGCCCTGGACGATCCCGAACAGGAGCTGATCCTCCCGCCGGTGCGCGGCGAGGCAGCGTTCGGCCCAGCGGAGCGTCCGGTCGACCGACCGCTCGGCGTACTCGTGCGTCGCCGGGTACGGGATGCACTCGTCGAACGCCATCGCGATGTCGGCGCCGAGCGCCTGCTGGATCTCCATCGATCGCTCGGGGGTGAGGACGACGCGCTCGCCCGACACCTCGTACGAGAACGTGACCCCCTCCTCGTCGATCTCGCGGCCGGGGAGCGAGAAGACCTGGAACCCGCCGCTGTCGGTCAGGATCGGCCCGCTCCACCCCATGAACGCGTGCAGCCCGCCGAGCTTCTCGACCAGCGTCTCCCCCGGCTTCAGCGCGAGGTGGTAGGTGTTGGCGAGGATCATCTCGGCGCCGGCGTCGCGGACGTCGCGCGGGAGGACCGCCTTCACGGTCGCCGCCGTCCCGACGGGCATGAACGCCGGCGTCTCGACCGTCCCGTGCGGGAGCGCGAGGCGCCCGCGCCGGGCCCGCGTCCCGCCGTCCCGGCCGAGGAGTCGGAACGGGTTCGGCCTCATTCGTCGAGCAGGGCGCCCCGCATGCCGTTGGTGAGGAACGACTTCTCGTCGTACGAGCTGCGCACGATCTCCGCCGCCTCGTCGAGGTCGTCGGTCAGGTAGAGGAGGTCCATGTCGTGCGGCGACACCGTCCCCTCGGCGATCATCGTGTCCTGGATGAAGTCGAGGAGCCCGCCCCAGAACTCGCTGCCGATCAGCACGACGGGGAACGCCTTGATCTTGTCGGTCTGGATCAGCGTGAGCGACTCGAACAGCTCGTCGAGCGTGCCGAACCCGCCGGGGAAGATGACGTACGCCGAGGCGAACTTGACGAACATGAACTTCCGCACGAAGAAGTAGCGGAAGTTCACGGAGATGTCCTGGAACTTGTTCGGGTCCTGCTCCATCGGCAGCTCGATGTTCAGCCCGATCGAGCGGCCGCGGGCGTCGCGGGCGCCGCGGTTCGCCGCCTCCATGATCCCGGGGCCGCCGCCGCTGATGACCGAGAATCCGTCGCGCGACAGACGCGCGGCCAGCTTCCGGGCCATCTGGTAGTACTTGGTGTTCGCCTTCGTCCGGGCGGAGCCGAAGATCGACACCGCCGGCTGGACGTCACGAAGCAGCTCGAGGGCGTCGACGAACTCCGCCATGATGCGGAAGATCCGCCACGACTCCATCGAACGGTATTGTTGTCTGTCCATCGCGGGGTTCCGTAGATCGGATGAGCGGATGACTATAGCAGCAAGGTTCCGAGGTCGAGCCGCCGTGCTCGCACTCGCCCTGGCGGCGGCCGGCCCGGCGCCCCGGACCGTGGCGGCCGGCCCCGCCGAGTTCTCGCTCACGCCGGCGGCCGCGTACGCGACCCAGGTCCCGACCCCGGCCGCGGTCCTCGGACACGAGCTCGGCGAGGAATTCTCGACGCACGAGCAGGTCCGGCGCGTTGTCGAGGCGATCGCGCTCGCCAGCGACCGGGTCGAGGTGCGGCGCTACGGCACGACGTGGGCCGGCCGACCGCTCGTGCTGGCGCTCGTCTCGTCGCCGGCGAACCTCGCCCGGATCGAGGCGATCGGGGACGGCCTCCGCGCGCTGGAGGACCCGCGACCCGATCCGGACGGCGCGGCCCGGGCGGCGGTGATCGAGCGGTCGCCGGCGGTCTGCTGGCTCTCGTTCTCGGTCCACGGGAACGAGGCGTCGGGGACCGAGGCGTCGCTGGCGACGCTCTACCACCTCGCGGCGGCCGAGGACGACGAGGTGGCGCGCATGCTCGACGACGTGGTCGTCGTCGTCGATCCGTGCCTGAACCCCGACGGCCGCGAGCGGTACGTCCAGTGGTACCGGTCGGTCCGCGGGCCGACGCCCGATCCCGACCCTCAGGCGCTGGTGCACGACGAGCCGTGGCCGCGCGGCCGCTCGAACCACTACCACTTCGACCTGAACCGGGACTGGGCGTTCCTGACCCAGGTCGAGCGCCGGGCGCGCCTCCGGGCGTGGCGCCGGCTCCCGCCGCAGGTCCACGCCGACCTGCACGAGCTGGGCTCCGAGTCGTCGTACTTCTTCTTCCCGGCCGCGCCCCCCTTCAACCAGAACCTGCCGGCCGACACGCTCCGCTGGGGCGAGGTGTTCGGGGCCGCCAACGCGGCCGCGTTCGACCGGTTCGGCTGGACGTACTTCACCGGCGAGGCGTTCGACCTCCTCTATCCGGGGTACGGCGACTCGTGGCCGAGCCTGAACGCCGCGATCGGGATGACGTACGAGCAGGCGGGACACGGGCGGGCGGGGCTCGTCGTCCGCCGCTCGGACGGGACGCTCCTGACCCTGGCCGACCGGGTCGCGCACCACTTCACCGCCGCCGTCGAGACCGTCCGGACCACGGCGACGCACCGCCGCGCGCTCCTCGAGCGGTTCGCCCGCTGGCACGACGACGCGGTCTGGGAGGGGCGCGAGGGCCCGATCGCCGCGTACCTCCTCGAGCGGACGGGGAGCGGGCACGCCGTCGACGAGCTGGTCCGTCTCCTCCTCGCGCAGGGGATCGAGGTGCACGAGGCGGCCGAGCCGTTCGAGGTGGCGGAGGGGCATCCGTTCGACGGCGGACCTCCCGCGGCGCGGAGGTTCGCGCCGGGGACGGTCGTCGTCCCGCTCGCGCAGCCGCGGAAGCGCCTGGCGAAGGCGCTCCTCGAGCCGCGGGCCGCGGTGCGGGAGAACCAGTTCTACGACGTCTCGGCCTGGTCGCTCCCGCTCGCGTTCGGGGTCCACCACGCGTC
>JBICIB010000152.1:0-6714 GCA_043101415.1 Planctomycetota bacterium JB042
CCCGGGCGTCGACCGCGGCGCCGGCGTCCGCGGCGTCGAGGGCGAGGAGGTGGCCGAGCCCGAAGCGGACCGCGCCCCGCATCGCGTCTCCGAAGCGGCGCCACGTCCCCGCCGCGGCGGCCGCGGCGAGGTCGAGGCGGCCGGTCTCGGGATCGCGCGGCACGTCCGCGAGCACCGTCCGCGCGTGGTACTGCATCGCGTGGCCGGCGTACGGGGGAGGCGCGCCCGCGATCGGGGGCCCGACCGCCACGAACGGCGCGGCCGACGCGAGCGCGACGCACGCGACGCCGAGTCCCCGCCGGACCGGCCGCGCCCCGCGCGCGATCGTCGCGGCGACGAGGATCGTCCCGACCGCGAACGGCGGGACGAGGTAGCGGAACCTCCCGACCTCGGTGTGGGAGCCGTAGGCGTGGAAGTCGAAGTCGGTCGCCAGCGCGAAGGCGAGGAAGACCGGGAAGTGGAGGAGCGCCGCGCCGAGCAGCAGCCGTCGGGTCCCTCGCTCGCCGTCGCCGTCGCCGTCGCCGCGCCGCAGCGCCGTCGCGGTGGCGATCCACGCGGCGGCGAGCACGAGGAGGAAGGCGACGTCGAGGACGCGGCCGGGGATCGGACCGACGTCGGGGAACGTCGGCGCGCGGGGGAGGACGTCGACGAAGAGCTCCCGTCCCTTGTCGACCCAGCGGGCGGACGCGGCCCCGTCCGGGAGGTTCTCGGCGAGGAACCGGACCGGCCGGGCGCCGGTGGCGGCAGTGATCCAGAGGAGGGGCGCGAGGCCGAGGACGAACGCCGGCAGGGCGACGCGGAGGTCTCCGGCCGTGCGGCGGAGGCCGCGCCGGAGCACGTGCTGGCCGGCGAGGACGACCAGGAGGACGACGACGCCGAACGAGACGAACACCGAGAACCCGGCCGCCACCCCGGTGGCGGCGAGCCACCGCGCCGGGACGCCCCGCGCGTGCGTCTCGAGGAAGAGGAGCCAGACCAGGAGGAGGATCGGCAGCGACTCGAAGTGGCTCCCCATTGCGATGAGGGAGAACCGGACCAGCGTCGGCGGGAGGAAGGCGAAGAGGAGCGCCGCGACGTTCGCCGCGCGGCGCCCGACGTGCCGATCGACGAGGACCCAGAGGAGGACGAGGGCGAGGACGAAGCAGGCGAGCGGGACGAGCTTCAGCGTGCGGTACGAATCGTCGACGGTCGCGTACAGGGCGGCGCCGGCCAGCCCGACCAGGAGACGCGCTCCGCAGTTGTCGTAGTACCGGTGGAGCGGGAGGCCTCCCTCGACGGCGCTCTCGATCCGCGCCATGTTGCCGACGGTGCTCAGCTCGTACGCGGGGATCGCGACGGCGTCGAGGTCCCGTTCGAGCAGGAACAGCCGGAGGAGGACCGCCGCCGCCAGCACGAGCGGGAGCGCGCGCGCCACGGTCAGCGCCTCCGCTCGGGCTCGAGCCATCCGCGGCGCACGAGCCCCTCCGCCACCTCGCGGGCGAACAGCCGGTACCCCTCCCCATTGGCGTGGTAGTCCTGGTCGGAGATCCGCAGGGCGTCGACCTCCGCGTCGAGGAAGGCCGCCTCCGGGTCGAGGAAGTCGATCCCCTCCGCGGCGAGGAACCGCTTCACCCGCTCGAACGCCTCGTGACTCGTGAGGTGTCCCCCGTCGCGGACGAGGAACGGGAAGAGCGCGACGACGAAGCGGACGTCCCGCGCGGCCAGGAGGTCCCGGATCTCCGTCAGCGCCTCGGCCACGGCCCGCCAGCCGGCGCTCTCCTCCTCGTAGTTCGCGAGCCGCTCCGACGCGTAGACCGTGAGGCTGCGTCGCCGGTAGACGCGGTCGAGCGCGACGTCGGCGAGGCGGGACCAGCGGCGGAGCGTCTCGACGGCGCCGCCCCGGCGGGGGTGGGCGAGCGCGACGATCGGGTCGGGCGGCGCCCCCTCGACGCCGCGGATCGCGGTGTCGTTCACGTAGTACTGGAGGATCACGACGTCCGGATCGAGCGGCAGCACGGCCCGCTCGAGGTGGCGGCGCTCCTGCGGGGTGTCGTACGCGGAGACCCCGGCGTTGATCACCTCGACCGACGACGGTCCGCCGCGGTCGGCGAGGATCCGGCGGAGGTGGGCCGGCCACGTCTCCTCCTCCTCGACGCCGTGGCCGAACGTGTGCGAGTCGCCGAGGCAGGCGAGCCGGAGCGTCCCGGCCGGCTTCGTCGGGACGACGCGCGGCCCGCGGAACCCGTCGGCGTTGACGCGCATCGTGACCACGTGGGGCGCCGCTCCCGGTCGGCCGCGGTACGTCACCTTCTGCGTCGCGCCGGGTCGGTTCTCGAATCGCTGCACCGGGTCGTCGACCGGTCGGAAGGTCGTCCCCTCGGTCTCCGGCAGCGGCATCGCCCGGAGGTCGACGGCCCGGACGAGCCCCTCCGCGGCCAGCAGCCCCGCCGGGAGCGCCAGGATCAGCACGACGGCGCGCCGGCGCCGCGCCGTCGTCCCCGCCTTCGTGTCCCTCATGCGGGGGATTCTACCCCCGCGCGGGCCCGGAAGGGGAAGGGGCGCCGGCCGTGGTCGGCCGACGCCCCTTCGTCGCGGGTGCCCGTCGCGCGGTCAGTGGTGGCCGGACTTCGGGACGAGGAGGTACGCCTCGACGGAGCGGGCGGGGATCGTTCCGGAGAGCGTGACCGGCTCCCACGCGCTCACCTCGCCGAGGTCGGTCTTGCCGGCGGCGGTGATGTGGAAGAGCTGCCACTTCGACGAGCAGATCCCGGCCGGTCCGGGGTCGTAGTCGAAGCAGTACGTCTGCGGGCCGCCGTTGAACGCGATGACCGACTGCATGCACTCCTGGGCGAGGCACGCCGCTTCGCTCGCCTCCATCGGGTCGAGGCAGTACTCCTCGAAGCACGACGGGTCGAAGCCGAGGTCCTCCGCCTTCATGGTGGTGACCGGCTCGGTCGACTGCGCCTGGGCGGTGACGGTGTTCGCGAGGAGGAGGTTGTCGAGCGGGTCGGTCCAGTTCTGGATCATCACCAGGACCGAGCCGTCGGCCGGGTCGCGCCACGCCGACGTGTAGAGCGCCGGCTGCTCGGTCCCGTACGGGATGGTCAGGAGCTGCAGCAGCGGCCCGAGGAACGCGAGGTCGACCCGCGCCGTGTTCACCTCCGGGTCGCGGAGCCGCTCGCCGAAGGTGACGTGCTCGATCACGTCCTGGTCCTTCAGGAGCGCCACCGAGGCGGCGACGTGATCGATGAACAGCCCCCAGATCGGGCTGGCGGCGATGTTGTCGAGCAGGCTGTCGTCGTTCAGGAGCGCGCCGGCGAACGGCGTGCGGCCGAAGAAGAGGTCGGCCGCGTACGTCTGGCGCGACAGGAGCTGGAAGACGGCCGGCGGGAGCTTCTGGGTGTCGAAGTTCAGCGCCACGCCGAGCCGTCCGATCCGCGTGTACGGGTTGTACACCGTCTCGAACAGCGGGTAGTAGTCGACGGCGGTGCCGAGGGTGTTCTTCGTCCACTGCGACATCCCGAGTTCGACGGCGCCGATGTACGTCTCGCTGACCGACTCGCTGGAGACGTAGAACTCCGGGTCGCTCACGGCGTCCTTCACCGCCTCGATGATCTCGAGCCGGCGCTCGGTGTTCTCCGGGTCCGGCGTCGCGTGGCCGTGGTCGGGCGCGTAGCAGAGCTGCGGCGGGAGGGCGTTCAGGATGTCGAGGTACTGGCCGCCCGCGCCGTACGTGTCGATCTGCTGCGCGATCTGGACGATGTAGTCCTTCGCGAACGGCGTCGACAGACAGACCTCGAACGTCGGCACGCCGGCCGAGTCGACGCCGAGCACGAGCTGGCCGTTCTGGCCGCGGAGGCCGACCGCGTCGCCGAGGCTCGAGGGGTCGTACCCCTGGACCGTCGGCTCGGCGCCGAACGAGATGATGTGCAGGTAGGTGTACGGCGAGAACTTCACGCCCATCGACGCCATCTGCTGCGCGATCGCGACGTACTCCGGCAGCGGGTCCCAGTCGCCGATCCGGACGTTGAACTGCCGGTCGTACCAGCCGTAGTTCTGCGGGACGATGTTCGGGGTGGCGAACAGCGTCGTCTGTTCGACGTGCCGGTCCGGCCACGGCGCCCACGACAGGAAGTCCGGGTCCGGCGAGAAGATGCCGAACATGTCCATGTCGCGGATCGTCGACGAGAAGTCGCAGTCCTGGTTCATGCGACCGTTCGACGTCCACGGCCGGTGCTTCGCCCAGCCCCGGTAGCGCGTCGCCGCCGAGTGCCAGTCGTCGCCGGTCAGGCCCATCACCGTGTCGAACGGCTGGTCGTACGACGTCGCGGTGAAGCTGTTCGGGGGGACGGTCCGGACGGTGAAGCGGAGGCCGCCGTCCGGCGCGCCCTCCGGCACGAACGCCTTGTAGATCCCGTCGTCGTCGCGGGTCTGCATGTAGAACGACGGGTGCCACTCCGCGTCCGCCTCGGGGTAGAGGCAGAACCACTGCATGCTCCCGCGGCCGGGGTGCGCGGTGAAGTCGCCGAGGATCGGGACGACCGGGTGCGTCGGCGCGTTCTTCATGACGATGCCGGTGCCGATCGGCCACGCCAGCGAGTCGGCCGGCGCCGCGTTCACCTCGACGATCGGGAAGTCGACGCCGTGGATCGAGTAGTCGTCCTTCGCCGGCCCCTCGAGATCGGTGTAGAGGCGCGTCGACACGAGGAAGATGTCGCCGCCCCAGCCGAGCTTCGCCTTCACCTTCAGCTCGAGGCCCGCCGGGAGCGCGGGGTGCTCGATGTCCGTCCACTCGACGAAGAAGCCGCTCCAGGTGAACCAGGCGTGCACGTCGTACGTCGACGCGTCGGAGCCGATCGGGGTGACGGCGCCGGTCGCCCGGTTCCGGATGCGGAGCCGCCAGTCGAGCGACCGGACGGTGCCCGGAGTCGAGTCGCACGCCCCTCCCTGGCAGAGCTCGAGGAGGTCGCTCAGGAAGTCGAACGACGGACCGGACGCCGTCGCGACGGTCATCAGCGGGACGGTCGTCACGCTCGGCGGGAGGGGCGCGGCGGCGGCGCGGTCGGAGATCGCGCCGAAGGACAAGGCGGTCAGGACGATGGGGACGGTTGCTGCACGCAAGGGGGATCCTCCTGGGGGAGAAGGGCGCGCACCGCGACGGAGCGCGGCAGGCGCGCGGCTCGAACGGGGGACGTCTCGAACTCTCTTCTTCCCGGGTGGCGGAACTCGAGCGGGCAGGGCGTTCGGACTTCACCAGACCCCGCGGAGACCGTCAATCCGGATTCGACGCGCACGGCCGGCGCAGGCGCGGGAGGCATCGCTCATGCTCGACGTCGAAACTCTATACGCATGACACGGGAAGCCGTCGCGGGGACGCTCGACGACGACAGGAGATCGCGTCGGCGTGGACATCCGTGACACGTCGGTGACCGGAGCTTGTCAGGAGTTCCCCTACCGTGATCGGCATGCTCGCGCTTCCGCTGCTCCTCCTCGGTCTGTTCGCCGGCGATCTCGACGGCGACGGGGCGGACGACGTGGTGCTGGCGAGTGCGCGTTCGGGGGACGTTCAGATCCTGTGCGGCCGGACGGGGGAGGAATGGGTGCGGTGGCCGCTGCCGAACGCGACGAAGCGCGTGCTGCGAGACGCCGCGGCCGCGCTCGTTCCGACGGGGGAGGGCGGACGGCTCGAGGTCGTGCTCGTCTCGGCCCAGCCGGGGCGGGCGCGGGTCCTGACCCCGTGGGGAGAGCACGTCCGGTCGCTCGGCCAGCCGATCCCGGAGGGGGGAGAGCCGCACCGGTGGCAGCGTGCGGTGACCCCCGAGGGAGGAGTCGTCGTGGCGCGTCGCGGGTACGTGGTCGGCTACGGCACCGAGCACGTCGCACCCGTCCCCGTCGGGAGGGTCTGGGCGCTCGACGTCGTCGACGACCTCGACGGGGACGGCGTGCGCGAGTTCGTCGTGGAGCGGCCGCTCGCCGACGACACGGACACCCGCGTGTCCGTGGTCTCGGGCCGGGACGGGTCGACCGTGTTCGACCTCGAGAAGCGGACGTCGGGACGCGTCGCCGCCTGGGCCTCCAGCGTGGCGGCGGTGGGGGACGTCGACGGCGACGGCACGACGGACGTCGCGGTCGGGGCGCCGCACGGCGGCCTCGCCGACCCACCCATGGGGACCAGGGGGGACGGCGGCGTCGTCGTCCACTCGGGGCGGGACGGCGCGGTCTTCCACGAACTGGCGCCCGCGACGTCGTTCGACCCGTTCACCCGGTTCGGAGCCCGCATCGTCCCGGTCGGCGACGTCGACGCGGACGGCCACGACGACTTCGCGGTCTCCGCCTACAAGCACGACTGCGAGCCGGCGGAGACGCAGACCGGGAGCGTCGGCGTCTACTCGGGCCGGACCGGGTTCCCCCTCTTCGAGCTGTTCGGCCCGCCGGGGATCGGCTACTTCGGGATGCGAATGACCCGCCCCGGAGACGCGAACGGAGACGGCACGCCGGACCTCCTGATCTCGTCGAGCCTCGGCTGGTTCCTCGTCTCGGCGTCCGACGGCGCGCTCCACTGGACGGTCGAGGAGGGTCCGGACGGCTTCCGCCGCGTCGACGAATGGACCGTCGTGGAACTGGAGGGCCGAGCTCACCGGACTCGAAGGATCTGCGTGGGGAAGCAGGGGAGAGCAGGAGAGAGCAAGGGAGAGCAGGGGAGAGGGCGCTGACGCGGAGGATCGGCGCCGTCGC
>JBICIB010000153.1:0-4664 GCA_043101415.1 Planctomycetota bacterium JB042
GTCCGGGACGCCGTCGGCGTCGACGTCTCCGATCCCCGCCACGAACCCGAACGTCTCGCCGGCGGCGAACCCGTCGATCGCCAGCAGGGTCGCGCCGTCGAGGCCGCGTCGGACCTCGACCCGCCCGGCGTCGGTCCCGCCGCCGTCGTGCCCGGGGATCCCGACCGCGAGGTCGGCGCGGCCGTCGCCGTCGAGGTCGCCCGCGCCGTCGACCGAGAAGCCGAACTGATCGAGCACCGCCGCCCCCGCGACGGCTCCGAGGGGCGCCCCGGTGTCCCCCCGCCGGACGAGCACGGCGCCGCCGTTGAAGGCCCCGACGTCGGCGAGCGGCGATCCGAGCGCGACGTCCGCCGTGCCGTCCCCGTCGACGTCGCCGACCCCGGCGACCGCCAGCCCGAGGCGATCGAGGACCGCGCCGCCGTCGATCCCCCAGAGCGCCGCGCCGGTCGCCCCGGAGCGCACCTCGCCGCGACCGGCGCCGAACCCGCCGCCGTCGTGGTCCGGTGCGCCGACGACGACGTCGCCGATCCCGTCGCCGTCGACGTCCCCGACCGCGGCGATCGTCGCGCCGAACCGGTCGCCGGCCGCGGCGCCGACGACGCTCCAGAGGAGCGCGCCGTCGCTCCCGGACCGGGCCTCGATCGTCCCGGCGGGAGGCGTGCCGGACGGCGCCCCGACCACGAGGTCGGGGACGCCGTCGCCGTCGAGGTCCCCCGGCCCCGCGACGGCGCTCCCGGTGCGGTCGAACGCCGAATCGCCGGCGAGCTCGAGCCGCACCAGCCCGGTCGCCCCCGACCGGACCTCGACCCGTCCGGCCGCGGTCGCGGCGCCGTCCGCCCCGGGCGCCCCGACGGCGAGGTCCGGGACCCCGTCGCCGTCGACGTCGCCGATCGCCGCGGTCGCGCCCCCGAACCGCTCCGCCGGCGCGCCGTCGAACCGAAAGACGAGGTGGGGCGACGTCTCCGCCGCCGCCGCCGTCGCCGCCACGATCGCCCAGATTCCCGTCGTCCTCGCTCGTCGCCGCATGTCGATCTCCCGGTCGTCGTCCGGGAAGGAAGACGGTCCCCGCGCTCCGCCGGAGACGCGGCTCGTGGGTCCGAACGGTCACGAAACGACGCAAGCCGGTTCGGCGTCCCGACCGAGCGCACGCAAGGATCTCGCGGGGATCCGACTCCGATCCGGGCGCGCGCATCGGCTCCGCCCGACGCCGCACGGCGATATGCTCGGCCGCCCCGGGACCGCAGGAGCCGCCGATGACCGACGAGCCGATCGATCGCTGCCGTACGTTCTGGAGGGCGAGCCTCCGTCTGCTCGCGCTCCTCCTCTCCGTCTGGGCGATCGCCGGCTTCGGACTCTCGATCGTCCTGGTCGAGCGGCTGAACGAGATCCGGTGGTTCGGCTTCCCGCTCGGCTTCTGGTTCGCGCAGCAGGGCGCGATCGTGATCTTCGTGCTGCTGGTCCTCGTGAACGCCGTGGTCATGGACCGCCTCGAGGCCCGCCACCGCGCGGGCGAGCGGGGCGACGGATGAGCATCGGCGCCTGGACCTTCGTCACCGTCGGCGTGACGTTCGCGCTCTACGCGGCGATCGCGATCTGGAGCCGCGTCGCCTCGACCTCCGGCTTCTACGTCGCCGGCCGCGGCGTCCCGCCGGTCGCGAACGGGATGGCGACCGGCGCCGACTGGATGAGCGCCGCCTCCTTCATCTCGATGGCGGGGCTGATCTCGTTCTCCGGCTACAGCGGCTCGGTCTACCTCCTCGGCTGGACGGGCGGCTACGTGCTGCTCGCCCTCCTGCTGGCGCCGTACCTCCGGCGGTGGGGGACGTACACGATCCCGGCGTTCGTCGGCGATCGGTACGGCTCGCAGACGGCGCGGGTGACGGCGGTCGTCTGCGCGATCTTCGTCTCGTTCACCTACGTCGCGGGCCAGATGCGGGGGGTCGGCGTCGTCTTCTCCCGCTTCCTCGAGGTCGAGATCGACACCGGGGTCGTCATCGGGATGGTGCTCGTCCTGTTCTACGCGGTCGTCGGGGGGATGCGCGGGATCACGTACACGCAGGTCGCGCAGTACGTCGTGCTGATCGTCGCCTACCTGATCCCCGCGGTCGCGATCTCGTGGCACCTGACCGGCCACCCCGTCCCGCAGCTCGGCTTCGGCGGGACGCTGCGCGAGGGGGAGGGGGCGGGGGTCGCGCTCCTCGAGACCCTCGACGCGCTCCACCGCGACCTCGGCTTCCCCGAGTACACCGCCGCGTTCCCGGCCGGCGGGCGGAGCATGGTCGACATGCTCGCGATCACCCTCGCCCTGATGGTCGGGACCGCCGGCCTGCCGCACGTGCTCGTCCGGTTCTACACGGTCCGGACCGGCAGCGGCGCGCGCTGGAGCGCGGTCTGGGCGCTGCTGTTCATCGCGGTCCTCTACACCGCGGCGCCGGCGATCGCGGCGTTCGCGCGGGTGAACCTGATCCGGACGTTGAACGGCGTGGCGTACGAGGACGTCCCGCCGTGGTTCACGAACTGGGAGAAGACCGGACTGATCGCGTTCGAGGACAAGGACGGCGACGGCGCGATCCGCTACGTCGCCGACCCGGCCGCGAACGAGCTGACCGTCGACAAGGACATCATGGTGCTGGCGAACCCGGAGATCGCCGAGCTGCCGGCGTGGGTGGTGGCGCTGGTCGCGGCGGGCGGGCTCGCGGCGGCGCTGTCGACGGCGGCGGGGCTCCTCCTCGTGATCTCCTCCTCCATCTCGCACGACCTCCTGAAGTCGGTCCTCGCGAAGGGGATGGACGAGAAGCGGGAGCTCCGCTGGGCGCGGGTCTCGGCCGTCTTCGCGGTCGTCGTCGCCGGGTGGTTCGGGATCCACCCGCCGGGGTTCGTGGCGGAGACGGTGGCGTTCGCGTTCGGCCTCGCGGCGGCGAGCTTCTTCCCGGTCCTCGTGCTCGGCGTCTTCAGCGCGCGCACCACGAAGCAGGGGGCGGTCGCGGGGATGCTCGCGGGGATCGTCTTCACCGGCGGCTACGTCCTGACGTTCGGGTTCGGACGCTCCGGCGGGTCCGACGGCTGGCTCCTCGGCATCAGCCCGACCGGGATCGGATCGGTCGGCATGGTCCTGAACTTCGCGGTCACGTGGGTCGTCTCGCGGCTCACCCCTCCGCCGTCCGCGGAGACGCGGGCGCGGGTCGAGCGGATGCGCGACCCGGCCGAGCCTCCGATCGGCGCGCGGGAGAGTTGAGAATTCGTCGCGAGACGGGCATCATCCCTCCCGTCGCGTCCCGCGTCCGCCCGCTCCCGCCCCGTCACCCGAGGTCCCGTGGGGGAGATCCTCACCGCCTTCGCCCGCGCCTTCGAGATGCTGGTCCGGCTCGACCCCGAGCTGGTCGAGATCGTCCTGCTGTCGCTGCGGGTCAGCCTGACCGCGGTCGCGATCGCGGCGGCGATCGGCCTGCCGCTCGGCGCGGCGCTGGCGGTCCTCCGATTCCCGGGGCGGCGGGTGCTGATCGTCCTCGTCAACGCGCTGATGGGGCTCCCGCCGGTCGTCGTCGGGCTGGCGGTCTACCTCGCCCTCTCGCGCTCGGGCCCGCTCGGGGTGTTCGGACTGCTGTTCACGCCGACGGCGATGATCGTCGCGCAGTGCATCCTCGTGACGCCGATCCTCGTGGCGCTGACGCGGCAGGTCGTCGAGGACCTCTGGCTCGAGTACGAGGAGCAGCTCCGCTCGTTCGGGGTGACGCCGCGGCGCGCGATCCCGACGTTGCTGCGGGACGGGAGGCGGAGCCTAGTGCCGGCCCTCCTCGCCGGGCTCGGGCGCGCGATCGCCGAGGTCGGCGCGGTGATGATCGTCGGCGGGAACATCGACCACGTCACGCGGGTGATGACGACCGCGATCGCCCTGGAGACCTCGAAGGGGGACCTCGCGCTGGCGCTCGGCCTCGGGATCGTCCTCCTCCTCCTGAACGTCGTCCTGAACGCGACGGCCGAGCTGCTGAAGGAGTGGGCGGACCGCGACTCCGCGCGCGCCGGGGAGGCCGCGTGACGGGGCCGCTCACGCTGGAGGCGGTCCGCTTCGTCCGCTCGGGGCGTGCCCTCCTCGACGACGTCTCGTTCTCCCTCGAGCGCGGACCGGTGACGGTCGTGCTCGGCGCGAACGGCGCCGGCAAGTCGCTCCTCCTCCGGATCGCCCACGGGCTGCTGCGGCCGACCTCGGGGCGCGTGACGGCGGTCGGCGCCCAGGCGTTCGTCTTCCAACGACCGGTGATGCTCCGCCGGAGCGCGCTCCAGAACGTCGAGTACCCGCTCGCGGTGCGCGGGGTCGAACGTCGCGAGCGGCGGCGCCTCGCCGCGACGACGCTCGAGCGCGTCGGGCTCGCCGGCGCCGCGGCCCAGTCCGCGCGGACGCTCTCGGTCGGCGAGCAGCAGCGGCTCGCGCTGGCGCGGGCGTGGGCGCTCGACCCCGAGCTCCTCTTCCTCGACGAGCCGACCGCCAGCCTCGACCCGACGGCGACCACCGCGATCGAGGAGATCCTCCGCTCGATCCACGCCGGCGGGGCGAAGATCGTGCTGGTCACGCACGACCTCGGCCAGGCCCGCCGACTCGGCGGGGACGTGCTGTTCCTCGATCGCGGCCGCCTCGTCGTCGCGTCGACGACCTCGACCGAGAACTC
>JBICIB010000154.1:0-6578 GCA_043101415.1 Planctomycetota bacterium JB042
CGAGGCCGGCCGCCGCGACCGTCGCCGCCGCCGCGACGACGAGCGCGAGGAGCGCGGCGCCGACGACGCCTCGCGGCGGCGCGCTCGACTCGTCTCCGGTCATGCGTCTCTCCTCTCGTCGCGCGGGCGACCCGCGGCCGCGCGACTGTAGCAGACCGCCGCCTTCGACCCCGGCCGTCGCCGGCACGCCGCGCCGCGGTTGCTTCGCCCCGCCGCGTTGCGTAGCTTCGAGGTTCGCGCCAGGTCGGCGCGGCGGGGCGGCGGCTCCTGCGGACACCGCGGTCGGCGGAGGGCATCGATGGACGGTTCACGAAGGTGGAGCTGGCGCGATCGCGCCGGACTCCTGCTCGTCGCGGCGACGCTCGGCGCGTGCTCGTTCGAGCACGCGATCGGCGTCGACTACGAGGAGACGATCACGAAGCGGGACGGGCACGAGGTGGCGGGGTTCGTCCACGCCGAGACCTGGACCCCGGCCTTCCTGTACGTGCTCCCGCTCCTCCCGCGGCAGTCTCCCGAGCGGGCGCAGGAGCTGGCGATCGCCAAGGCGAAGGCGATGGGCGCGGACGGCGTCACCGACGTGCGCCTGCACGTCGAGACCCACATGCCGTTCCTCTTCCTCGCCGGCTGGACCGAGAACCACGTCAGCGCGACGGCGGTGCGGCACCGGTGAGCGGTCCGAGCCCCGGTCCCGAGGCGTCCGGACCGGCGGGGAATCCGATCGACAAGCGAGGGAACGTGCGGGAGCCGTCGCGGTCGCCCGTGAAGCTCCGGTTCCCCGCGGTCGAGCTGGCGGGACTGACGAGGGACGTCTCCGACGGAGGAGCGTTCGTGCTCGCGGCGCAGGACCTCGAGGTCGAGTGCGAGGTCGAGGGGGAGGCGGACGGCGAGCCGCGGGTGCGGCTCGGCCGGGTCGTGCGGGTCGAACTCCTCCCCGGCGGCGGCGTCGGGTTCGCGGTCGAGTTCCGGCGCTGAGCCGGGCCGGCCTGGACGCCGTCGGGCGCCCCCCTCGCGCGTGGCCGGGCCGGTCGGGTCAGTGCGCCGCCACCGCCTTCGCCACGACGTCGACCATCCAGCCCGGCAGGAGCCCGAGCCACAGGACGAGGCCGACCGCGACGAGCGAGGTGAAGGCGACGAGGCCGTCCGTCCGGAGCACCCGGGTCTCGCCCTCCTCCGCCGGCGTCACGTACATCAGGATCAGCAGGCGCAGGTAGTAGTAGAGCCCGATCACCGACATCAGGACGGCGATGACGGCGAGCGTCACGAGCCCCGCGTCGACCGCGGCGGAGAAGACGTACAGCTTGCCGAAGAACCCGGCCGTCGGCGGCATGCCGGCCATCGCGAGCGCGAAGACCGCCATGAGCGCGGCGAGGATCGGGCGCTCCCGGCCGAGGCCCCGCAGCTCGGAGAGCCCCTCGCGCCCCTCGCCCCGGTCGAGGACGAGGGCGATCGCGAACGCGCCGAGGTTCATCGCCGCGTACGCCGCGAGGTAGTAGAGGACGCCGCTCGAACCGGACTCGAGGCGCCCGCCCGCGGCGACGATCGCGGCGACGCCGACCAGCATGTAGCCGGCGTGGGCGATCGACGAGTAGGCGAGGAGCCGCTTCAGGTTCTCCTGGCAGAGCGCGCCGAGGTTCCCGACGACCAGGCTGAGGATGGCGACGCCGGAGAGGACCTTCGCGCCGATGGCCGGGGTCATCGCCTCGGCGATCGCGGGGGCGGACCGCAGGAGGGCGGCGAACGCCGCCGCCTTCGTCGCCGTCGCCATGAACGCGGTGACCGGCGTCGGCGCCCCCTCGTAGACGTCCGGCGTCCAGGCGTGGAACGGGGCGGCCGCGATCTTGAACAGCACGCCGACGAGGAACATCCCCGCGCCGAGCGCCGCGACCCCGCCGCCGGTCCCCATCCGCCGGAGCTCGTCGCCGATCGCCTCGAGCGACGTCGTCCCCGAGGCGCCGAACAGGAGCCCCATCCCGAACAGGAGGAACGCCGAGGCGAAGGCGCCGAGGAGGAGGTACTTGAAGCCGGACTCGACCGAACGGACCTGCGTCCGGCGCATCGCCGCGAGGACGTAGAGCGGGATCGAGAGGAGTTCGATGGCGAGGAAGACGTTCACGAGGTCGTTCGCGGCGGCGAGCATCGCCATGCCCGAGGCCGACACGAGCACGAACGCGTAGTACTCGGCCCGCTCGACGTCCGGCCGCGTCGCGAGGTAGGTGCGCGACAGCAGGATCGAGAGGAAGGCGGAGAGATGGACGACCAGCATGATCACGAGGGCCGTCTGGTCGACGTGCATCGTGCCCGAGAACGCGTACTCCGACGTCCCGCGCAGCAGGTCGCGGCCGGCGTAGAGGAACGGCACGAGCGCCCCGAGCGCCGCCACCCAGAACGAGCCGCCGGAGTTGCGCGGGCCCGGGAGGAGGTCGACGAGGATCACGAGCAGCCCCGCCAGCGCGGGGAGGAGGATCGGGCCGGTGAAGGAGAGGTCGTTCATCGGTCAGGAGTTCCCGAAGGCGGTCAGGATGGCGTCGACCGACGGGCCGATCCGATCGAGCAGGTACCCCGGCTGCAGGCCGATCCAGAACATGAGGATCACGAGCGGCGCGAACGCCAGCTTCTCGACCAGGTTCATGTCCGTGAGCTCGGCCGCCTCGGGAGAGTTCGGCTTGCCGTAGCAGACGCGGCGGACCATCTGGAGCATGTAGATCGCGCCGAGCAGGACGCCGCTGGCGGTCAGCGCCGCGATCCACGGGTGGGTCTTGAACGCCCCGAACAGGATGAACGCCTCGCCGACGAACCCGTTCAGGCCGGGGAGCCCGATCGAGGACATCGACGTGATCACGAGGGCGAGCCCGAGCGCCGGCGCCACCTTGCAGAGCCCGCCGAAGTCGTCGAGCCCGCGCTTGTGGCGGCGCTCGTAGATCGCGCCGACGAGGAGGAAGAGCGCGCCGGTCGAGATGCCGTGGTTCAGCATCTGGAGGACCGCCCCGCGGACCGCGTCCGGCTCGAGCGCGAACAGGCCGACCGTGACGAACCCCATGTGCGAGATCGACGAGCAGGCGACCAGCTTCTTCAGGTCGTTCTGCGCCCAGGCCAGGTAGGCGCCGTAGATCACCGCGATGACCGACAGGACGAGGAGCGGCCCGGCCCAGGCGCGCGCGGCGTCCGGCAGGAGCGGCATCGCGATCCGGAGGAACCCGTACGTCCCGAGCTTCAGCATCACCGCGGCGAGGATGATCGAGCCGCCGGTCGGCGCCTCGACGTGCGCGTCGGGGAGCCAGGTGTGAACCGGGAACATCGGGACCTTGATGGCGAACGCCGCCGCGAACCCGGCGAAGACCCACATCTGCTGGCTGGTCGCGAGCTCGAGCGCTCGCAGGTCGTCGATCGACGCCGAGTACGTCCCCATCGCCTGCTTGTGGTGCCACATCAGGTAGAGGATCGACACGAGCATCGGCAGCGAGCCGGCCGCGGTGAACAGGAAGAACTTGAACGCCGCGTAGATCCGCCGCTGCCCGCCGAACATCCCGATCAGGAAGTAGAGCGGGACGAGCGTCAGCTCGAAGAAGACGTAGAAGAGGACCACGTCGGTCGCGACGAAGACGCCGATCATCCCGGTCTGCATGATCAGCAGGAAGACCAGGTACTCCTTCAGCCGGTCGGGCTGGCGGAGGTGGTACGTCGTCGCGACGACGATCGGCACCACGAGGCACGACAGCAGGACGAGCGGCATCGAGATGCCGTCGACCGCGAGGCCGTACGAGATGCCGAAGTGGGAGATCCAGTCGTGCTTCTCGACGAACGACATCGCGCCGGAGAGGTCGACGTCGAGGATCTTCAGCGACAGCCCGAGCTCCGCCAGCGCGAACACGAGCGCTCCGCCGCGCAGCGCCGCCGCGTTCGACCGGGGAAGCAGCGCGACCACCAACGCCCCCAGCAGGGGGAAGAAGGTGATCAGTGTGAGGATGTGACCGTCCAACACCTTGCTCCTTGGGAACGCGAGTCAGAGAAGCGAGAGAGCGAGGAAGACCGCGCCGGCGAGGAAGAGCAGCGCGTAGGTGTGGACCACCCCGCTCTGCAGACCCCGCACGATGGCGCCGAACTCGTCGGCGGCCTTGGCGATCCCGTTGACGAGGCCGTCGACGACGTACTTGTCGAGGAAGCCGGCGAGATGCGAGAGGGCCCGCATCGGGCCGACGACGAAGATCGCGTACACCTCGTCGACGAACCACTTGTTCTCGAGCAGGAACGGCAGGCCGGAGCGCGGCTTCTCGAGCTCGGAGCCGGGGCCGTCCGCATACTTGTTCCAGGCCCAGAACGCGCCGCCGACCACGATCGCCAGCGAGACCAGCATCAGGCCGACCTCGAGCGCGACGCCGTGAGGCTCCAAGGCGCCGCGGGCCGCGTACGCGTCCGCGAACGTCGGGGCGAGGTAATCGCCGAGGAGGTCCCAGTGGACGAAGTGGGGGAGCGAGAGCGCGCCCCCGACGACGGACAGGACCATCAGCACGTTCAGCGGCATGGTCATGCTGAACGGCGACTCGTGGAGGTGCGACTTCGCCTCGGGCGAGATCCGCTCGGAGCCGGTGAAGGTCAGGCGGTAGAGGCGGAAGGTGTAGAGCGCCGTCATCAGCGCAGTGACCAGCCCGACCACCCCGAGAACGAAGAAGAGCCCGCCGCCGAGGAGCGCCTCGGCGAGGATCTTGTCCTTCGAGAAGAACCCGGCGAACGGCGCGATCCCCGCCAGCGCGAAGCAGCCGACCAGGAACGTCCGGTGCGTCGTCGGCAGGTGCGGCTTCAGACCGCCCATCTTCATGATGTCCTGCTCCTCCGACATGGCGTGGATCACCGAGCCCGCGCCGAGGAACAGGAGCGCCTTGAAGAACGCGTGGGTGATCACGTGGAACACCGCGGCCGAGTACGCGCCGACGCCGAGCGCCAGGAACATGTACCCGAGCTGCGAGCAGGTCGAGTAGGCGAGCACCTTCTTGATGTCCCGCTGCCGGAGCGCGATCGTCGCCGAGAAGAACGCCGTCGCCGCCCCGATCACCGCCACGAACGTCGAGGCGGCGGGGGAGTTGGCGAACACGACGGACAGGCGGGCGACCATGTAGATCCCGGCCGTGACCATCGTCGCGGCGTGGATCAGCGCCGAGACCGGCGTCGGGCCGGCCATCGCGTCGGGGAGCCAGGTGTAGAGCGGGATCTGCGCCGACTTCCCCATCGCGCCGACGAACAGCAGGCACGCGATCAGCGTGATCTGCCAGTCGCCCGGGAGGAGCGTGCCGTCGGCGTTCATCGCGGCGATCCGGCCGGTCACCTCGTCGATCGTCAGCGAGTGGAACTTCCAGAAGATCAGCATCATCGCGAGGAGGAAGCCGAGGTCGCCGATCCGGTTGACGACGAACGCCTTCTGTCCCGCGCGCGCGTTCTCCATGTCCTGGTACCAGAACCCGATCAGGAGGTACGAGCAGAGGCCGACCCCCTCCCAGCCGAGGAACAGGAGCGGGAGCGAGTCGCCGAGCACGAGCACCAGCATCGAGCCGACGAACAGGTTCAGGTAGGTGAAGAAACGGGTGAACCCGGGATCGCCCTTCATGTACCCGAGCGAGTAGACGTGGATCAGGAAGCCGATCCCGGTGACCACGAGGGTCCAGGTGTACGACAGCGCGTCGAGCTTGAACCCGAACGACACGTCGAGCACCGAACCGTCGAGCCACCGCGCGATCGTCGTCGTGATCGCCCCGTCCGCCGGGATCTTCCCGAACAGCATCGCCGCGCAGACGAACGGTCCGAGGACCGCCGCGTTGGCGATCAGACCGGCCAGCGCCGGCGGCAGGGCCTTCCGCGCGAGGTAGAGGAGCGCCACCGACGCGAACGGCGTCAGGACGATGAGTTGGAGAAGGGTCTCTTCCATGGAAGGAAAGCTCTCCGGATCTCGACCGAGCCGTCCGGCTCAGCCGTGGAGGTTCGTCATCTCCTCGGCGTCGACCGACGCGCGGAGACGGAAGAGGGCGATGATGATGGCGAGGCCGACGCCGACCTCCGCCGCCGCGACCGCGACCGAGACGAGCGCCATCGCGGAGCCCCGGCCGAGGTCGTGCGTCGAGGACGCGGCGAGCAGCACGAGGTTCGCGGCGTTCAGCATCAGCTCGACCGACATGAACATGACGAGCAGGTTCTTCCGGGTCAGGAAGCCCGCGGCGCCGATCGCGAACAGGACCGACGCGACGACGTAGTAGTCCGCGACCGGGATCACAGGGCCTCCTTCCCGTCGCTCCGCCGGGCGACGACGATCACTCCGATCATCGCGACGAGGAGCAGGAGCAACGCCATCTCGAACGGGAAGATGTATTCGCCGAAGAAGATCTTCCCGATCTCCTCCGCCGACCCGGAGCGGATCGAGGTCCCGACGGCGACCGTGCCGCCGAGCACCGCGACGAGCCCGAACATCAGCGCGATCGCGAGGCCCGCGCCGAGGAGGCGCGGCACGTGCGGCTCCTCGAACGGGTCGTTCTCGAGGTTCAGGAGCATGATCACGAACAGGAAGATGACCATGATCGCGCCGGCGTAGACCAGGA
>JBICIB010000155.1:0-5939 GCA_043101415.1 Planctomycetota bacterium JB042
CCGGCCGCCACCGGACAGCTCCTCGCGCTGTACGAGCACCGGACCGCGGTCCAGGGATTCGTGTGGGGGCTGAACAGCTTCGACCAGATGGGGGTGGAGCTCGGGAAGAAGCTCGGCGTGAAGGTCCGCGAGCAGCTCGCCGCCTCGCGCCGGCGTGCGGACGCGCCGATCGGCGACTTCAACCCGAGCACGGCCGACCTCCTGCGCCGCTACCTCGACGGCTGACGTCCGAGCCCCCCGGCGGGGCTCGGGAGGGTCCTACGAGCGCGGCGCGTCGGGGACGGCGCGGCCGGGGGCCTCGTCGCCGGAGAACTGGAGGCGATGGAGCTTCGCGTAGACGTCCCCCTTCGCGAGGAGCTCTTCGTGCGTCCCCTGCTCGCGGACCCCGCCGCGGTGGAGGACGACGATCCGGTCGGCGCGGCGGATCGTCGAGAGGCGGTGCGCGACGACGATCGAGGTGCGCCCCTCGAGGAGCCGCCCGATCGCGCGCTGGATCTCCGCCTCGGTCTCCGGATCGACCGACGCGGTCGCCTCGTCGAGGACGAGGATCGCCGGGTCGGTGGCGAGCGCGCGCGCGAACGAGAGGATCTGACGCTCCCCGGCGGAGAGGTTCTGTCCGCGCTCGAGGAGGACGTGGTCGTACCCGCCCTCGAGCCGGCGGATGATCGGGCCGGCGCCGATCGCCTCGGCCGCCGCCCGGGCCGCCGCCTCGGTCACGCCGGGGCCGCCCGAGCGGAGGTTCTCGAGCACCGTCCCCGTGAAGAGGAAGACGTCCTGCGGGACGTAGGCGATCCGCGCCCGCAGCTCCCGCCGGCGGAACCGGTCGACCGGCGTCCCGTCGACCAGGATCGTCCCGCCGGTCGGCTCGTAGAAGCGGTTCAGGAGCGCGGTGATCGTCGTCTTCCCGCCGCCGGTCGCCCCGACGAGCGCCACCGTCTCCCCGGGCTCCGCGCGGAACGTGACGCCCCGCAGCACCGGCGAGCCCGCGGCGTACTCGAACCGGACGTCCCGGTACTCGATCGCCCCGGCGATGGAGGTCGCGGGGAGGGCGTCGTCGTCGTCGTCCGCGTCCGCCGGCGCGTCGAGCACCTGGAAGACGCGCTCCGCCGAGGCCATCGCCGACTGGAGGACGTTGTACTTCTCGGCCAGCTCGCGCAGCGGCTCGAAGACGTACCCGAGGTAGAGCCAGAACTGGAGGAACTCGGGGACGGTGAGCGACGCGCCGGCGATCTCCACGCCGCCGCGCCAGAAGACCGTCCCCTGGACGGCGAGCGCGATCCAGTCGACGCACGGGAAGAAGAGGGCGAAGTAGAAGACCGTCTTCACGTTGGCGCGGAGGAACGCGTGGTTCCGTTCCGCGAAGGCGGCCGCCGCCTTCTCCTCGCGCGCGAACCCCTGGATCACCTTGGCGCCGGCCATCGTCTCGCCGAGGTACGCGGTCACCCGGGCGATCGCCGTCCGCGTGGCGCGGTACGCTCGCCGCGCGCGGATCCGGAAGAACGCGGACGTCAGCGCGAGCGCCGGCACCGCGACGAGCGCGATCACCGCCAGGCGCGCGTTCAGCACGAACAGCGCGGCGACGAGCGCCGCGATCTTCACCACGTCGCCGAGCAGCGTGACGGCGCCCGACGTGAACAGCTCGTTCAGCGTCTCGACGTCGGTGGTGACGCGGCTGACCAGCCGTCCGGTCGGGTTCCGGTCGAAGTAGGCGATCGGCAGCCGCTGGAGGTGGCGGAAGACCGCCTGCCGGACCCGGTGGAGGACCCGCTGCCCCGCGATCATCAGCACCATGAACTGGCCGTACCGGGCCGCGAGGGTCAGGAGCAGGACCCCGAGGAACGCGCCCGCGTACCCGAGGAGCGGCCCGATCTGCGGGTCGACCCCGGTCGTGTCGGCCGAGGCGACCGGCCCCTCCAACGCCTTCCGGAGGATCCACGGCTGCACGAGTTCGAGGCCGGTGATCGCGAACAGCAGCAGCAGGCCGGCCGCGAACGACCGCCCGTCCGGTCGCACGAACGGCACGAGCCGCCGGAGGAGCGTCCGGTCGAACGCCTTCCCGACCTTCTCGTAGTCGTGGTGCTCGTCGACGACCACGGGCCTACTCCAGCGCTCCGAGCTCTTCCTCGGCCTTCTGACGCTGCTCGAGCCGCCAGAGCCGCCCGCGCCGGGCGAGCAGCTCGGACGGCGTCCCCTCCTCGACCACCCGGCCGTCGTCGAGCACGGCGACCCGATCGGCGATCCTCAGCGCCGCCACGCGGTGCGACACGATCAGCGCCGTCCGCCCGCGCAGCGCCGAGGCGAGGTCGGCGAGGATCGCCGCCTCCGTGTCGGCGTCGACCGCGGACAGGCAGTCGTCGAGGATCAGGATCCGCGGATCGGCGGCGAGCGCCCGCGCGATCGTCGCGCGCTGCCGCTGCCCGCCCGACAGCGTGACCCCGCGCTCGCCGACGACCGCGTCGAGTCCGTCCTCGAGGTCGAGCAGCTCCCGCTCGACGTGGGCGGACCGCACCGCGTCGAGGAGCGCCCGCTCGTCCTCGTCGTCGCGTCCGAGCGCGAGGTTCGCGCGGAGGGAGTCGGCGAACAGGAACGCCTCCTGCGGCACGAAGCCGATCGCCCGCCGGAGCACGGTCGGGTCCCACTCGGTGACGTCGACCCCGTCGACGAACACCTGTCCCGGCCGGACGTCGATCAGCCGCGACGGCGCCTGTGCGAGCGTCGACTTCCCCGATCCCGTCGGCCCGGTCAGCCCGAAGATCGTGCCCGCCGGCACCTTCAGGTCGACGCCGTGCAGGACCTCCTTCTCGCCGTAGCCGAACTCGAACCCCCGCAGCTCGACGTCGCCGCGCACCGCGTCGGGCCGGTACGCGTCGGCGCGGCGCGGGATCGCCGGCGGATGGTCGAGGATGGCGTTCAGGCGCTGCATCGACGCGCGTCCGCGCTGGAACATCCCGACCATCCAGCCGAGCGCGACCATCGGCCAGAAGAGGAGGCCGAGGTAGAGCATGAAGAGCGTGAACTGCCCGATCGTCACCTCGCCGGTCATCAGCCTCCACCCGCCCGCCGCGACCAGGATGAGCATGCCGAGGTCCTTCGCGGAGAGGAGGAGGGTCCAGTTCCGCCCGCGGAGCCTCCCGATGCGGAACTGCTGATCGCGGTACGCCTCCGACGCCTCGTCGAACCGCGCCACCTGGTGCGGCTCGGTGGCGAACGATCGGACGACGCGCACGCCGGCGAAGTTCTCCTGGGCGACGCTCGACAGGTCGGCGAGCCGCTCCTGTCCCTTCATCGACTCGGCGTGGATCGGCGCGGCGTAATGCTTCATCGCCCACGCGATCAGCCCGAGCGGGACGAGCAGGAGGAGCGCGAGCCCGACGTCGTACGCGGCGAGGACGAGCACCGCCGGCACCATGAACAGCGTCTCGGTCAGGTACATCACCCCCGGCCCGACGAACATCCGGACCGCCTCGACGTCCCACGCGAGGCGCGACATCAGGTCGCCCGAGCGCATCGACTGGTACCACGAGCCGGGGAGGGTGAGGATGTGCCGGTAGAGGTCGTTCCGGAAGTCCTCCTCGAAGCGCCGCGACGCCGTGACGAGGAACCAGCGCATCGCGAACTTGAACACCCCCTTGGCGAGCGCCAGGCCGACGATCAGCAGGAAGTACGTCCGGAGCGGCCAGGTGAGCTCTCCCCGCTCGAGCTCGTCGATCCCGCGCCCGATCACCCACGGGATGAGCAGATCGAGTCCGCGCGACACGGGGATCGCGAGCATCCCGAGCGCGATCGAGAGCCGATAGCGCGGCAGGTACTCCTTGATGCGGGCGAAGTCGCGGAACATCACTCCGGGCGGGGCGCGATCGGGGACGAGGCGGAAGCGGGCGAGTCTACCCGACCGTCGGGGGAGGTTCGCGTGCCCGCGCCGACGCCGCGCCCGGACGAAGAGGGGCGCCCGGAACGGACGCGGCGGCGCCCCCCCCAGGGTCGGCGCCGCCGCCCCCGGGCGGCGGGGCGACGCGGTCAGCCGTCGTCGCCGTCCCCCTTTCCCTTCCCCTTGCCGGCGCGGCTCGGGTGGTCCGGGTCGTGCCCCTTCGCGCGGCCGCGGACGCCGTCCTTCTTCAGGGGGCCCTTCTTCTCGAGCCCCGGCGGGCCGGCCTTCTCCGCCTCCTGCTTCGCGGCGCGGCGCTGGCGCCACTGGGCCTCGAGCCGCTCCTTGTCCTGCTCGAACTTCCGGTCGATCTCCTGGCGCTTCGCGCGGTACCGTTCGCGGAGCTCGTTCGCCTTCTCGCGGTCGCCCGCCTCGACGGCGCGCTCGTGGTCGGATCGCAGCGACTCCTCGAGCTCCTCGAGCTGGCGGTCGCGACGGGACTCGAGCTTCTCCATCGCGGTCTCCTGCGCCGGGCTCAGGCCGCCGTCCTCCTCTTCGCCGAGCTCCTCGTCCTCCTCCTCGTCCGCGGTCTCGCCGAGCCCGGGGTCGGCGAGCACGACCTTCATCATGTCGCCCTTCTGGTGCGAGTTGTTGACGAGGTTCAGCGCCTCGCGGAGCGCCCGCAGCGTCGTGTCCGGCTTGTCGTCGCCGTCGAGGTCGACGACCTTGTCCGACGGCTTCACCTTCTCGCCGAACTTGCCGGAGATCGCCTTGTCGCTGGCCTGGATCAGCTCGAGGACGGTCAGGCCCTTCAGCTTCTTCGCGACCTTCCGCTTCAGCACGCGCTGCGCGAGCGGGGTCTCGCCGTTCGCCTTCGTCGCGCCGATCGCGCCGATCGAGTCGAATCCGACGTTCAGCTTCGCGGCGATCAGCTGTCCCGCGAGCCCGCCCGCGGCCTTCAGTCCGGCCTTGCTGCTCTCGGTCATCACGCCCGGCTCGCCGCGGACCGGGAGGAGCTTCCGGACCTCCTCGGCCGAGTCGAGCCGGAACGAGTGGAGGCCCTTCTTGTCCTTGCCGATGCGGAGGCCGCGCGGGAACGCCTCGTCGAACTGCTTCTTCAGCACCTTGTGCGCGTTCTCCTTGGCGTCGGGGCCGCCGCCCCAGTCCTCCAGGTCGAACGTCACGAGGTGGGTCTTCTTCGCGTCGCCCTTGCCGACCTCGTCGGCGGCGAGGGTCGTCGGCCCGAGCGCGAGCGCGAGGCCGAGGGAGGGGAGGAGGGTGAGGTTCATGGGAGTCTCCTGAACGGGGGGGGGCCGGAGGGCCGGCTCCGGATCATCCTACGCGCGGGTCGAGACGGGGACGCGTCGGACTCGTTACAGTTCCGGCGTGCTCCCGCTCCTCGGCCCGTCCGCGCTCCTCGGTGTCGTCGTCGCCGCGCTCGCCGACGACGGGCCGGAGGCGTGGGTCCGCCGGATCGAGCGGCGCGTCGAGGTGTGGCGCGGCGCCCCGGTCGCGCCGCCGGTGACCGTCGAGACCGTCGCCGCGGACCGGGTCGACCCGGCCGGCGGGCGCGAGCCGCCGCGCGGATTCCTCGGCCACCCGGAGGTGGTCCTCGCGTTCGGTCTCGTCTCGTTCCTCGACGAGGCGGAGGCGGCCTCCCCGCGGGCCGGTCGCGCGGCGGCGGCCGTCGGCGATCGGGTCGTGGTGGCGACCGGAGCGTCCGGCGTCGTCCGGCGCCTCGACCTCGTGGACGCCGTGATCCGGGCCGTGGTCGCGCGGCGGTTCGGGGGCGCGGGAGACGAGGCGGCGCCGGACGACGACGCGGCACTCGCGCGGGCGGCGCTCCTCGAGGGAGAGGTGCGCTGGCTCCGGTCGCTCGTCGTCCCGGACCTGGCGGCGGCGATCGCGGAGGGGGTCGAGGAGACCGACGATCTCGCGCGCCTCCGACCGACCCCGCCTCCGCTCGTCACGGCGTGGCGACGCCTGCTGGCCGAAGAGGGCGAGGCGTTCGTCCGGGCGGTCCACGCGGGGGGAGGATGGGCGGCGGTCGACCGGGCCGCGCTCTCCCCTCCGG
>JBICIB010000156.1:0-3341 GCA_043101415.1 Planctomycetota bacterium JB042
CCCGCCGCCGCCAGCCGCTTCGCGACCGCGGCGCCGATCCCGCGGCCGGCGCCGGTGACGAGGGCGCGCGGGAGGGTCATCGCCCGATCTGCTCCGCCAGGACGCCGTCCTCGAACCGGAGGAGGAACGTCGTGAAACGCGTCCGCCAGTACTTCCACTCGTGCGAGTCGAGCGTCGGCGTGCCGATCGCCGGGGGCGGCCCGATCGCGGCGAGGACCGCCTCCTTCCGCATCCCCGGCTCGACCCGCCCCTCGGCGACGAACCGCCGCTCGTCCGCCGTGAACCCGGAGAGGTCGACCGGCCGCTCGCCGCAGAGGTCGGCGAACGCGTCGGCCATCGACTTCGCGGTGTGCTTCTCGACGTTCTCGACGAGCAGCTCCGGACCGGAGGGCCGGACGTAGAGGGTCGCGCGGCGCGCGTCCATCGACCGCACCTCGACCTCGGTGTTGACCGGGACGAGGATCCCGACCTGGTAGTTCGTCGTCCGCCAGCGGTTGTTCTCGTGGCGGAGGCCGTGCTGCGTGAAGAACGTCTTCCCCGACCAGACGGACGGAGCGACCGCGGGTTCGCCGGCGACGGCGTCCCGGACGGTCTGGCAGGCGCCGAGGGCGAACACGAGCGCGGCCAGCGCGACGATCGAGACGAGGGGCCGGAGCGGGGCGGGCATGATCTCTCTCCGGGGATCGGATCGAAGCCGTGCATTCTGGACCCCCCGGAGCGGCCGATCAAGCGGACGACGCCGACGAGCCGGCACGACGCGCGCCGCGCGGGGGATCAGGACGGCCGGCCGAGGAACCCGGCGGCGTCGAGGGCGAGCTCGCCGGCCGCGGTCAGCCGCCCGACCGACGCCTCGACCGCCGCCGTGAGCTTGCCGCCGGTCGTCCCGAACCCGAACTGGCGGCGCACGCAGGCGGGGAGCGCGTCGGGTCGGACGCCGAGCTCCTTCGCGACCGCCAGCCGGACGGCGGCGTCGATCTCCTCGGGCGGGATCAGGTCGACGTCGGTCACCGCGCCGTCGCCGCCGCGCCACCGGATCGGCGCCTCCGCGAGCCCCGCCGGCCAGACGAACGGACCCCGCCGCTCGACGAGCCCCTTCTCCAGGGCCGCCGCGAGCCCGCTCTCGAACGCCTCCCGCGTGCGCGCCGTGGCGCGCGCGTCGAACCACCCCGCGAGCGCGCGGAGCGCCTGCTCCTCGTGGATCGGCCCCTCCTCCTTCACCACCCGCGCGACGTCGTCCCTCAGCCGGGCCGGGGTCCGCTGGACGAGGTCCTCGTACGTCCCGAGCGCGCGCGTCGACGCCGACGTGTACGCGACCGTTCCGTCGGGCGGGCCGTCCGGCGCCGCTCCGCCCTCCTCCGGCTCGTTCGGCTCGACCGGCTCGTCCGGCTCGACCGGCTCGTCCGGCTCGACCGGCGGCGCCGACCTCGTCGCGGCCGCCGCGGGGGGAGCCGGCGGCTTCGGCCCTCGTTCGACCTGCTCCGCCACCCGCGCCGCCAGGCGGTCGAGCTCCGCCTCCGGCCGCTTGTACCAGTCGGTCGACCAGACCCGGTCGATCGCCCAGCCGCGACCGACGAGCACCTCGGTCCGGATGCGGTCGCGGTCGCGCGCCGTCGCCGCGCGCCGGTACGGCCCGCCGTCGCACTCGACGCCGAGGACGTACCGCGCCGGGTCGTCGGGATGCACCACCGCGAGGTCGACCGCGAACCCCGCCACGCCGACCGGGGCGTCGACGGTGAGCCCGCGCCGCCGCAGCGCCGCCGTCACGGCCTCCGCGAGCGGCGCCGAGTCGTCGGGCGCCGCCGGCGGGACGTCGACCGGCGTCCCCGCCTCGGCGGTCGCGAGGTACGCCCGGAGCGCGTGGACCCCCGGCGCGTTCGTCGCCTCGAGCCGGATGTCGTCGGCGCGCATCGACGAGAAGACGACGCAGCGGCGCCGGGCCCGCGTCACCAGCACGTTCAGCCGCCGCCACCCGCCGTCCTTGTTGAGCGGGCCGAGGTTCATCGAGACCTTCCCGTCCGCGTCCGGCCCGTAGCCGACCGACAGGAAGATCACGTCCCGCTCGTCCCCCTGGATCGTCTCGAGGTTCTTCACGAAGAACGGCTCGTCGGCCTCCGCGTGGAAGAACGCCTCGACCGCGTCGTCGCGCGAGGCGCGGCGCAGCCGCTCGACCTCGTCCTCGATCGCCCGCTGCTGCGTGACGGAGAAGGCGCCGACGCCGAGCGTCCGGTCGGGCGACTCGACCGCGTGCCTCATCACCGCCGCCGCGACCTCGCGCGCCTCGTCCGGGTTCACCCCCTCGCCGCGCCGGTAGACCGCGTCCGGCAGGTGACGCAGCGAGAGCCCCGACTCGTCGCGCCCGGTCCGGGGGCTCGGGAAGATCTTCAGCCGGTGGTCGTAGAAGCGCGCGTTGGAGAACTCGATCAAGCTCTGGTGCAGCGACCGGTAGTGCCACCGGAGCGAGCACTGGTTCCGCGACGGGAACCGGACCGCCCCGACGCCGAGGATCGACTCCAGGTCCGCCGCCGAGCCGACCTCCTCCTCGGCCCCCTCGTCCTCCATCCGGGTGAAGAAGCTCGTCGGCGGGAGCTGCTTCTCGTCCCCGATCAGGAGGACCTGCTCGCCCCGCGCGATCGCCCCGAAGGCGTCGGCCGGCTCGACCTGGCTCGCCTCGTCGAAGATCACCACGTCGAACCGCCGGCCGCCGGGACGGAGGTACTGCGCGACCGAGATCGGGCTCATCATGAAGCACGGCTTGATCGCCTGGACGACGTCGCCGCAGAGGTCGAACAGCCGGCGCAGCGGCATGTGCCGGCGCTTCTTCCGCATCTCGTGCTTCAGGATGCCGAGCTTCGACTCGCGGCTCGCGTCGTGCGAGAAGTCCGGACGCCGGTCGCGGAGCGCCGCGCGCAGGCGGTCGCGGGTCGCCTCGATCCACGCCGCGTCGGCGGCGCGGAACCGCTCGGCGAGCGCGGCGTGGTCCTCCCCGCGGTGACGCCGCAACGCCTCGTCCGCCTCGAGCGCCCGGTCCGCGAACAGGAACCAGAACTGTCGCGAGTAGACGTCGACGAGCCGCCCGCGGCCGACGGCGCCGTCCCGGCTCTCCGCCCAGAGGAGGAAAGGTTCGAGCCGCGACGTCTCGAGCGCGCTTCGCGCCGCGACGTGGTCGACCCAGTCGTGCAGCCGCTCCCCTTCCGCGGCGAGGGCGTCGAGGCGCGCCCGGACGTCCTCGAACGGGATCGCCTCCAGGCGGTCCCCCCACCACGCGGTCTTGTCGGCGTCGACCGCCTCCAGCAGGTGTCCGACCGCGCGGAGGAACCGCTCGCGACGTTCGGCCGCGCGGG
>JBICIB010000157.1:0-11007 GCA_043101415.1 Planctomycetota bacterium JB042
GCCCCGCGCGCCCGCGCCTCGTGGACCGCCGCCACCTTCCGCTCCGGGGAGGCGCTCCCCTCCGCCCGCGTCACGCCGAGTTCGTCCGCGTCCGCCCGGACGATCTGCGGGTGGTCGCCGGAGACGATGGCGATCTCGTGGCCGAGCGAACGGAGGGCTTCGACCGCGGCGAGCGCGTCGTCGCGCAACGGATCCCCGAACCCGGCCACGGCGACGGCCGCGCCGTCGCGCGCGACGAGAACGGGGGAGAGGCCGCGCTCGATCATTCGTCGCTCGGCGGCGTCGATCCGAGGGTCCGCGGCGGCGTGGGCGCGGACGAACGGGCCGGACCCGACCACGATCTCGCGCCCGTCGACCGTTCCCCGGGCGCCGTGCCCGAGGACGTGCTCCACGTCCCGCGCCTCCGGGCGAGGGATCGACGCGTCGTCCGCCGCCGCGACGAACGCCCGCGCGATCGCGTGCGTCCCCTCCGCCTCGACCGCCGCGACGTCGCCGAGCACGTCCCGGTCGCCGTCGAGAGAGACCATCCGGACCTCTCCCCGGGTCAGCGTCCCCGTCTTGTCGAGGAGGACGACCCCGGGGCGGGCGAGTCGTTCGAGCACCTCGCCTCCCTTGACGAGGATCCCCGCCCGCGCCGCGCGGCCGACCGCCGCCGCGATCGCCAGCGGGGTGGCGAGCCCGAGGGCGCACGGGCAGGTGACGATCAGGAGGGCGATCGCGTGCTCGACCGCGTTCGCCGGATCCCGGCGGAGCCAGACCAGCACGGTGACGAGCGCCAGCGCGAGGACGGCGACGACGAAGCCGTGCGCGAGGTGGTCGGCGAGCCGGACGACCGGCGGGCGCGTCCGCGCGCTCCGCTCGACCAGCTCCATCACGCGGCCGATCCGGGTCTCCTCTCCCGTCGAGTCGACCTCGAGGCGGACGGCCGCGGCGACGTTCACCGCGCCGGCCGCGATCGGGTCTCCTGCCTCGGCGACGACCGGCCGTGACTCGCCGGTCAGGAGCGACACGTCGAACCGCGACGCCCCGGCCACGATCCGGCCGTCGGCGGGGACCCGGTCGCCGGCGCGGACGACCACCCGATCGCCGCGCGCCAGCGCTTCGACCGGGACCTCGGCCTCCACCCCGTCGCGGAGCAGGCGTGCCGTCGCGGGCGTCACGGCGGCGAGGAGCTCGACCGCGTCGTGGGCGCGCCGCTGCTGGCGATGCTGGACGAACCGGCCGACGAGCAGGAGGAAGACGACGGCGGTGATCGACTCGAAGTACGTCTCGCCGGCGCCGCGCCACGTGTTCCACGCGCCCTGCAGGGTCCCCGCGGCGAGGGCGAGCGCCACCGGGACGTCCATGTGCATCGTCCGGGTCCGGAGCGACGAGAGCGCCCCCTGGAAGAAGACCCGGCCCGGCCCGACGAGGGCGACGAGCGTGAAGAGGAGGCCGAGCCCGCGGAGGAGGAGGGCGTGCCCGGGGGAGAGGGCGCCTCCCCACAGCGCGAACGCGGAGACCATGGCGTTCCCGGCGCACGCGCCGGAGATCCCGATCGCGATCAGGTGGCGGCGGTCCTCGCGTCGACGGTGCTCCTCCATCGGGAGCCCCCGGTACGGTCGGCACGGGTAGCCGAGGCGATCGAGCGCCCGCGCGATCCCTCCCGGCGAGACGTGCCCCTCGTCGTACTCGACACGGGCGACGCCGGTCCGCACGTCGAGCCGCGCCTCGATCACGCCCTCGACGACGAGCGGGAGGCGCTCCACGAGCCACACGCACGCCGCGCAGTGGACGTTCTCGAGGTAGAGGTCGAGGCGCGCCCGTCCCGACGCGTCCGCGACGACGTGGACCTCGCGGAACGCCGGGTCGTCGAACTCCGCGTACCGCCGCTCGCCGGCCCCGTCCGGCCGGACGCGGCCGTCGGCGTCGTCGCGCAGGTCGTAGTACCGTTCGAGTCCCGCCGCCCGGATGGCGTGATGGACGGTGTCGCAGCCGGCGCAGCAGAAGAGGAGCGCGGCGTCCGGGTCGAGACGCCCGGCGGGCACCGGGAGCCCGCAGTGGTCGCAGGCGGCGTCCGCTCCCGTCGTCCGGGCCGGCCGCGCGCCTCGCGGAGCGGTGGCGTCAGTCGCCGGCGTCATGGTCTTCGTCGCCGCCGCAGCAGGGGAGCGAGGACGCGTCGATCGTGTCGATCTCGTCGATCGCGCCCGCGGCGGCCGCCCGGAGCGGCGGGACCGCGAACCGGCCGGAGAGCGTCGCGGCGCCGGCGAGGAGGAGCGCCGCGCCGACCGCGAGGGGCGCCCGGCGTCGCAGCGGCTCGGCGAGGCGCCGCGCCCCGAGCGTCACCACGAAGAGGATCGGGACCGTCCCCGCCCCGAACGCGAGCATCACGAGCGCTCCGCCGACCGGCGCGCCGGTCCCGGCCGCGGCGGCGACGAACGCGTAGAGCCAGCCGCACGGGAGGAGTCCGCTGGCGCCGCCGAGCAACGCGGCCCGCGCCACGGGCCCGCGGCGCGCCGCGAGGCGGGCGATCCCGGACGAGACCCGGCGGACGAACGCCGGCGGGGCCGGTCGGAAGCGGCTCCCGAGCCACGGACGGAGGAGGAGCCACAGCCCCGCCCCGATCAACGTCGCCGCCGCCAGGACGAGCGCGGCGCGCTGGACGCCGAACGCCGCTCCGCCGAGGTCGAGGCCGGCGCCGAGCGCGCCGGCCAGTCCGCCGAGCGCCACGTACGCGGCGACGCGGACGCCGTGGTAGACGGCGCGGGTCCCGGCCGTGGGGCCGCCGAGGACGGCGAACGGGCCGCACATCCCCGCGCAGTGCGGGGAGCCGAGGAGGCTCGCGCCGAGGACCCCGAGGAGGACGCCGTCCATGGTCAGCCGCCGACGAGGACGCTCTTCCGCAGCGTCCGCAGGAACACGTCCTCGCCTCGCGTCGCGGTGATCCGGAGCTCCCACAGGCCCGGCCGCCGCATCGGGAGGGTCGCCTCGTACACGCCCGGGGCGTCGGTCGTCCTCAGGACGTCCGTCAGGACGCGGGACGCGCGCGCGTTGTGGAACGTCTCGACGACGACCTCGGCGGCCTCGACGGGGAGACCGTTTCGGTCGGCGAGCGACACCCGCACGACGGCGTCCCCGCGGCGGTCGCCGGCCCGGGTCGACACGTCGGCGGCCCAGCCGAGCGCGTCGCTCGCCCGCCGGCGGCGCGCGAGGTCGTCCCACGCGGCGGCCTTCCGCTCGTAGTCCTCCTCGACGGCGAACGACGGGTCGCTGTTCGCGAGGAAGAGCGCCGTCCCCTGGATCACGACCGACATCCCGAGGAGGAGGACCACGAGACCGACCCACACGACCTTCGGACTCATCGGTCTCCCTCCGGGACGCCGGGGAAGAGCGGGCCGAGGACGTCGTGATCGACCTCGGTCACCGTCCCCTCGTCGTCGGTCACCACCAGGACGATCGTCGCGCGCCCCCGCTCGAACCGGTCCGCCGGCAGCGTGACCTTCAACTCGACCTCCCGCGCCGCGCCGGGCGGGACCTCGAGCGTCCGGTCGTCGCCGACCAGGATCCCGAGGCCGCCGAGCCCGATCCGATACGACCGCGTCACCGGGTGCTTGTTGGTGAGCTTCACGCGCAGCGGGTTCGTGACCCCGTCGGCGTCGACGACGTACGGGGTGTCGCGGTGCCGGAGGAAGTTCACCTCGGTCAATCGGCGGCCGCCCAACGCGACGGAGAACGCGGTCAGCGCGACCAGCAGCAGCGCGGGGTAGACGAACACGCGCGCGCGGAGCAGCTTCCGCTTCCCGTGTTCCATCGCCTCCCGGGACGAGTAGCGGATCAGCCCGCGCGGCCGGTCGACCTTGTCCATCACCTCGTCGCAGGCGTCGATGCACTGCGCGCAGCCGATGCACTCCATCTGCAGGCCGTCGCGGATGTCGATGCCGGTGGGGCAGGTCCTCACGCAGAGGCCGCACGCCACGCAGTCTCCCCGCGGCGGGCCGTCCGTCGCGCCGCGGCGGATCGGTCCGCGCGGCTCCCCCCGCTTCTCGTCGTACGAGATGATGAGGGAGCTCCGGTCGAGCAGCACGGACTGGAACCGCCCGTACGGGCACATCAAGGTGCAGACCTGCTCCCGCATCAGCCCGAAGTCGGCGAGCATCAGGAGCGTGACGGCCGCCACGACCAGGAAGGCGCCCGGGTGCTCGAACGGCGAGCGTGTCACCCACTCCTTCAGCGTGTCGACACCGACGAAGTACGCGAGGAACGTGTTCGCGAGGTAGAGCGAGACCAGGACGTACGTGATCCAGCGCAGCGCCACCGCGGGGCCGGGCCACCGGCGGCCGACGCGGTCGAACAGCCGTTCGAGCGGCCGGTAGACGAACTCCATGTACACGGTCTGCGGGCACGCCCAGCCGCACCAGACGCGGCCGAAGAGCGCGGTGAGCAGGAAGATCCCGAGGAAGATCGAGACGATCAGGAGCGCGAGCAGGAGCGTCTCGGTCGCCAGGAACGTCGTCCCGAAGAACGTGAACTCGCGGTTCGCCAGGTCGAACAGGAGGACCGGCTTCCCGTTCGTGCGGAGGAACGGGACCACCGTGAACGCCACGATCAGCGCCCACGCGACGACCCGCCGCCGGGTGAGGAACCGGCCGCGCGAGAGGCGCGGCTTCAGCCAGCGTCGCGACCCGTCGGCGTTCAACGTCGACAGGACGTGCTCCTCCGGACGGAGCATGTCGGGCGCGCGGTCCTGGTCGTTCCGGAGCTCGGGCATCGTGCGTCCTCGATCGGGGGGCGACGTGGGTCAGGACCCGGCGCCCTCCCCTTCCGACCACGGCGGGATCACCTCGCCCTGCGGCTCCTTCCCCGGCTTCGGAGTCTCGCGCAGCGACGCGACGTACGCGCTCATCAGCACGATCTGGGTCTTGGAGAGCTGCGGCCCCCACGCCGGCATCCCCTTCGCCTCGACCCCCTGGTCGAGGACGGTGAAGATGTCCGGCATCTCCTTCACGTGCAGCCACGAGTCGTCGGTGAGGTTCGGCCCGACCATGCCGCTGCCGTCCGCGCGGTGGCACTGGGTGCACTTCGACTTGAAGAGCGACTTCATGCCCGCCATCGCGACGGGATCGGTCATGTACTTCGCGAGCGTCTCGCGGTCGGGCTCCAGCTCGCCGTACGTCGCCAGCAGCATGTCCGCGAACTCGGCGACCTCCTGCTCGTACTCGTCGCCGAGCGTGCGTCCCTCCGCGCCGTGGTAGTACGCGAGGTACGGGAAGCAGAAGACGATCGTGGCGATCCAGGTCCAGACCCACCATCCGGGGAGCGGATTGTCGTACTCCTGGATGCCGTCGTAGGAGTGGTCCCGCAGGATCTCCTCGGAGTCCGGCGTCGGGGAGTCGTCGGGCTTCGGAGCGAGCTCAGTCATCGTTCGACCTCTCGGCGCGCGGCTCGACCACGCGGTCGTCGTGGAGCGGGATCTCGGCCGACCGCCGGAACCGGTCGGAGCGGCTGAACAGGAGCCAGCCGACGAGGACCAGGAAGAACGCGAAGAAGAAGCAGGTCGCGATCTCCTTCAGCGCGACCAGCGCGGGGGCGACGGTGCTCGGGTCAGCGCTCATCGGACTCCCCCGTCCTCGGCGCTCGCCCGACCTTCGGTTCGGTCTCCTCCGGGGGCGGCTTGGTGATGTCGGTCCCGAGCCGCAGCAGGTACGAGATCAGCGCGATCACCTTCTTGTCCTCGAGGCCCGAGCCCGCGTACGTGGCGTCCTCGGCGACGAGCTTCTCGAACACCTCCTTCGCTTGCGCGCGCGCCAGCGCCTCGGCGTCGCGGACCTCGTCCTCGTCGTACGGCACGCCGAGCGTGACCTGCGCGTTCACCTTCCCGGGGATCGCCGAGAAGTCGAGGAAGTCGGTCAGGAGCCACGGATACGCCGGCATGATCGAGCCTTCGCTCGTGTCGGTCGGCCGGTTGAAGTGGCGGACGTGCCACGACACCGACGAGTTCGTCTGGCCGATCCGATGCAGGTCCGGTCCGATCCGTCGCGAGCCCCACTGGAACGGGTGGTCGTAGACGAACTCCCCGCCCTTCGAGTACTCCCCGTACCGCTCGGTCTCGTGCCGCATCGGACGGATCATCTGCGAGTGGCAGTTGGAGCAGCCCTCCGACACGTAGAGGTCCCTCCCGGCGAGCTCGAGCGGCGTGTACGGCTGGACCGAGGCGATCGTCTCGACGTTCGACTTCACGACGAACGTCGGGACGATCTCGAACAGCGACGCCGACACGACCGCGATCGCGACCCACACGGTGAACCGCGTCGGGAGGCCTTCCCAGCGGCGGTGCCAGTCGGCGCGGAACAGGACGTCGAGCTTCCGGCCGAGCTCGGTCGTGCCGAGCGGGCTGAGCGGAGACGGCGGCGTCGGGTCCGGACTCCACCCCTTCGACAGCGCGGGCGCCCGGACGACCGGGACCTCGTAGGTCTTCGGCCGGTTCATCCAGGTCCGGAGCAGGTTCCAGATGCAGAGGAGCACGCCGGCCACGTAGAGCGAGCCGCCGAGCACGCGGATCCAGTACAGCGGGTCGAGGCGGATGACCGTCTCGATGAAGTCGCCGTAGAGGAGCGTCCCGGAGGTGTCGAACGCGCGCCACATCAGGCCCTGCGTCAGTCCGGCCGCGTAGATCGGGATGACGTACAGCAGGATGCCGATCGTCCCGAGCCAGAAGTGCGTGGTCGCGAGCTTCTTGCTGAACAGCTCCGCCTGGTGGAGGCGGGGGATCAGCCAGTAGATCATCCCGAACGTCATGAACCCGACCCAGCCGAGCGCGCCGGCGTGGACGTGCGCGATCGTCCAGTCGGTGTAGTGCGAGAGCGCGTTGACGCTCTTGATCGACATCATCGGGCCTTCGAACGTGCTCATGCCGTAGAAGGTCACGCCGACGACGTAGAACTTCAGGATCGGGTCCTCCGCGACGCGGTGCCACGCGCCGCGAAGGGTCAGGAGCCCGTTCAGCATGCCGCCCCAGGACGGCATCCAGAGCATCAGCGAGAAGAGCATCCCGAGCGTCGACATCCAGGCGGGCACCGCCGTGTAGTGCAGGTGGTGCGGGCCGGCCCAGATGTAGATGAAGACGATCGACCAGAAGTGGAGGATCGACAGCTTGTAGCTGAAGACGGGGCGGTTGGCGGCCTTCGGCAGGAAGTAGTACATCAGGCCGAGGAACGGCGTGGTCAGGAAGAACGCCACCGCGTTGTGCCCGTACCACCACTGCATGAACGCGTCCTGCACGCCGGCGTACAGGGAGTAGCTCTTGAGGGCCGTTGCCGGCACGACGAGGTTGTTGAAGACGTGCAGGACGGCGACGGCGATGATCGTGGCGATGTAGAACCAGAGCGCCACGTAGAGGTGCCGCTCGCGCCGCCGCGCGACCGTCCCGAAGAAGTTGATCGCGAAGACGACCCAGACGACGGCGATCGCGATGTCGATCGGCCACTCGAGCTCGGCGTACTCCTTCCCCTGCGTGTAGCCGAGGGGGAGCGTGACGGCGCCCGCGACGATGATCGCCTGCCACCCCCAGAAGTGGAGGTTCGACAGCAGGTCGCTGAACATCCGCGCCTTCAGGAGCCGTTGGCTCGAGTAGTAGACCGCCGCGAAGATCGCGTTCCCCGCGAAGGCGAAGATGACCGCGTTCGTATGCAGGGGGCGCAGGCGCCCGAACGTCAGCCACGGGAGGTCGAAGCTCAGCGACGGGAGCGTGAGCTGCAGCGCGATGAACACGCCGACGAGCGTGCCGATCGCTCCCCAGGCGAGGGTGGCGAGCACGAACTTGCGAACGATCGCGTCGTCGTACGAGAACGACTCGAGCGGTGGGGAAACGGAGTCCTGGTTCATGGGCACCTGGGTCGAGATCCGCGGGTCTGGGCCTCGTTCCGCCGTTTGCGAACGTCGTGCCGGGTCCGCGTCGGCGTGGAGGCGACATCGAGGGAACGGCGCCGGGGAGAATCCCCCTGGCCGCGGGGGCCGTTCCCCGGCGACAGGGTGCAACTCACCGGCCGTTCGGATGGACTCCGTCGGATCGCGCGTCTTACATTGCAGGCATGCCCCCTCCTCCGATCGGCTCCATCGGCGACCTGCGGCGGTACCTCGACTTCGAGGCCGGGGACGAGGAGGCGGTCCGGTCGCTCGCGGGGCGCCTCGACGTCGCGGCGATGATCGACGACTTCTACGAGCGCCTCCTCTCGGACCCGTCCGCGAGGGCGGTGTTGCAGGGGGAGGAGCAGGTCGCCGCGCTCAAGGCGTCCCTCGCGAGCTGGGTGGTGCGCGTGACGACGGGGCCCTGGGACGATGCGTACGCCGTCTCGAGCGAGGCGATCGGGCGGCGCCACGTCGCCGTGGGGCTGCCGCAGCGGTTCATGCCGCTGGCGATGAACGCCATCCGGTCACACTTTCGCCGGGCCGCGCTCGCCTCCGCCGGCGACCCGGACGAGCGGGCGAGACTCCTCGAAGCGGTCGACAAGGTCCTCGACCTCGAGCTGACCCTGATGCTCGACAGCTACCACCGGGCCCATCTCGACGCGTCGAGGGGCGTCGAGCGGCTTCGCGCGGTCGGCCAGCTCGCCGGAGGGATCAGCCACGAGCTGAAGAACCCGCTCGGGGTCATTCGCACCGGCCTGACGCTCGTTCGGAAACGGCTCGCGAAGCACGACGGCGACGAGTTCGCGGAGCTGCTCGACCGGATCGACCGCGGCGCGCGCATGGCGGGGGAGTTCGCCAACCGGCTGCTCGAGTTCTCGCGGGTCAAGACGCCCCGGGCCCGACGTTTCCCGGTGCGGGCGCTCGTGGACGACGCGCTCGCCCGCGTCGGAGACGTCGCGGACCTGGACCTCCAAATCGAGATCGAACCCCCGGACGCGGAGGGACGGGGGGATCCGAACGATCTCGCCCGGGCGCTGGCCGACCTGATCGCGAACGCCGTCGCCGCCTGTCGGGAGCACGGGATCGACGGGAAGATCGTGGTGCGGGCGCACCGTCGTGACGACGACCTGGTGCTGGAGGTCCGCGACCAGGGGCCGGGCATTCCGCTCGAGGATCAGCAGCGCGTCTTCGAACCGCTCTTCACCACGCGGCGGCACGCGACCGGGCTGGGGCTGGCGCTCTGTCGGGAGCTGGTCACGGCCCACGGCGGGGCGGTCGAACTCGAGAGCGAGCCCGGGCAGGGCGCGCGGTTCCTCATCCGCCTCCCGCAGGACTGATCCGAGGGAGGAGGACCCGGAACGCCGCTCCGCCGAGCGCGGCGGACGAGCCGACCTCGATCCGGCCGCCGTGGCTGTCGATCACGGTGCGGACGATCGAGAGCCCGAGCCCGGTCCCCCCCGACTTCCGGGTGAAGAACGGCTCGAAGACCTGCGATCGATCCTCCTCGTCCACGCCGGGGCCGGAGTCCTCGATCGAGACGACCGCGTCCGTCCCCTCGGTCGAGATCGCGACCCGCACGACGCCGGATTCCGGGGACATGCTGAGCGCGTTCTCGATCAGGTTCGTGAACGCGCTGTAGAGCCGGTCGCGCTCGCCGCTGATCGCGAGCTCCGTCGCGTCCGTCCCGACGGCTTCGAGCGTCTTCCCCTCGCAGGCCGGCCATCGACGCCCCTCCTTCACGAGGTCCCGCACGAGGTCGGCGAGCGGCACCCTCTCCTCCCGCCAGGCCGGAGGACGGGCGTACTGGAGGAGATCGGCGAGCGTCGCGCTCATCCGCTTCGTCAGGGCCAGGATCTCGTCGATGCTCTCCGCGTCGTCGCCGTCGGCGTCGCGCCGGAGGAGCTGGGCGAGGGCGCGGATCCCCGTGATCGGGTTCCGGATCTCGTGGGCGATGATCGCGGTCAGGCGTCCGACGGCGGCGAGCCCTTCCGACTCCTTCAGCCGGCGCTCGAGTTCGATCCGCTCGGTCAGGTCCATGATGCGGATCAGCGCCAGTCGGTCCGGCGCCGCGCCGGTGATCGGCAGGAACTGGACGACGTAGTTCCGGACCCGCCCCGTCGGCTCCTTCAACGTGAGGGAGCGTTCGATCTCCTCTCCGTCGATCGCCCGCCGCGCGAGGTCGGCCCACTCCAGGCGGTCGTGGGCGAGGGGCGGCAGGAGCTCCGCGAGCGGTCGGGGGAGCGAGACCGGCGGGTGGACCAGCGTGAAGGACTCCCGGCGGACGTTCGCGCCGACGACCGTCAGGAGCGGATCGATCAGCAGGAGCTGGTCGGGGATCGCCTCGAGGATCCGGTCCTGCGTCGCGCGGAGCCGCCGGTTCTCCTTCAGCAGGCGCGCGTTGTCGCGGGCGCGTCGCAGGGTGTCGAGCGCGAGCTCGGCGTCTCCGTCCTTGGTGAGGAGCGCGAACGCTCCTTCCGTCAGCGCCTCGACCGTCCCCTCGGAGGAGACGAACGGGCTCATGACGATGGTGATGACGTCGGGGTTCGCGGCCCGCGTGGCGGCGATGAACTCGATTCCGCGGCCGTCGGGCAGCCACTGATCGATGACCGCGATGTCGTAGTCGTCGACCTCCATCGCGCCGAGGGCGTCCGAGAGCGTCGACACGCACGTCGGCTGGAGCCCCTGCAGACGCGCCAGGTCGGCGATGCTCTCCGCGAAGTCGCTGTGGCTGTCGACGATCAGGATGCGGAGCGGCTCCGCTGCGACGCCGGTCGAGATCACGTCTGGTTGCCTCGAGCAAGGGGCGCGGCTCGCGCCGCAGGGATCTCACGGGCCTCGGGTCGGCGGCGGGGCCGGTCCGACGCGCGGCCCGCGAGAGATCGACGATGGCGGGCCGCGCTCAGGTCTCCGCGGTCTTCTTCGGCCGGACGCGGATCCACTTCGTCAGCCCGTACTTCTTGACCCAGTACCGGACCTGGTCCCGGTGGATCCCGAGGAGGAGCGCGGCGCGGCTCTTGTTGCCGCCGGTCCGCTCCTCCTCGGGATCCACCGGGACCAGGTCCGGTACTGGGTCAAGAAGTACGGGCTGACGAAGTGGATCCGCGTCCGGCCGAAGAAGACCGC
>JBICIB010000158.1:0-5058 GCA_043101415.1 Planctomycetota bacterium JB042
GTCCGCGGCCGCGCCGGCGGAAGCGGCCGCCGGCGATCCGCCGAAGGGGGAGGCGACGGTGCGGCACGTCGACGAGTCCCCCCTCCGCGGAGAGGTCATCGAGGCCCTGAAGCGCGTCTACGACCCGGAGATCCCGGTCGACATCTGGGAGCTCGGCCTGATCTACGCGGTCCGGATCGGCGACGGCGGGAAGCTCGAGGTCGACATGACGCTCACCTCGCCCCACTGTCCGTCGGCGGAGGAGCTCCCGGGCGACGCCGAGAAGCGCCTCCGCGCGATCGAGGGCGTGAACGACGTGAAGGTCCAGGTCGTCTGGGACCCGCCGTGGGACAAGGAGAAGATGTCCGAGGTGGCGATGCTCGAGCTCGGGATGGACTGATCCCGGTCCCCCGGGGCGGCGGGTCTACTCGCGCCGCTTCAGGTCCATCCGGATCATCTCGAAGCCGCCCTCGAACTTCATCGGACCGAGCTCCGTGAAGATGATCTTCACCGACTGCTCGTCCTCGCTCTTCACGTCCCACTCGAACCGGTAGACCTGCTTCCCCATCAGGTCGTCGTCCTCGCCGTGCATGACGACGGTCCCGGTCTGCTCGTCCCTCTTGCCGCGGCCGGTGACCGAGTAGGTGCTGCTCTCGTCGAACCCGACGACCACGAAGTCGCCGTGCCGACGGTCGAACCCGATCATCCCGAGGCTCGCCCCCATCGGCCCCTTCGAGTCCTGCTTCAGCCAGCGACCGCCGAGGATCATCTCCGCGGTCATCGTCCCCTACCAGCCGAGGACGCCGAGCAGGAGGGCGGACAGGACGAGCCTGCCGTACCCCACGCCGGCGAAGGTCCCCCGGATCGCCGCGATGGCCAGGAGCACGACCGACACGTAGTAGACGCCGATCGAGCCCTGCCAGCGGAGCCCCGCGAACTCGAAGGCGATCGGGTCGTCCGTCTCGCGGAACTCGAGCGCGAGCTTCACCGCGGCCACGAGCCAGAGGATCCAGACGATCCACCGGAGGCGGCTCCAGAGCGAACGTGGGGCTTCTTCCGACATCCAGCGACTCCGATCTCGAGGGCGCGCGATGGTAGCGACTCCGGCCCCGCACGTCGTCTACGATTGGGGCATGGCCCGGCTCGACCGACACGACCGCCCCCTGCGGAACCTCCGCGTCTCCGTGACCGATCGGTGCAACCTCCGATGCGCGTACTGCATGCCGGAGCAGGAGTACACGTGGCTGCCGAAGCCGGACATCCTCACGTTCGACGAGATCGAGCGGCTGGTCCGGGTCTTCGCCGGGGCCGGCGTCGACAAGGTCCGGTTCACCGGCGGCGAGCCCCTCCTCCGCCAGGAGCTCCCGGTCCTGATCGAGCGCGTGGCGCGGACGCCCGGGCTGCGCGACATCGCGATGACCACCAACGGGATCCTCCTCGCCGACGCCGCCCCGGACCTGAGGCGCGCCGGGCTGCACCGCGTCACGGTCAGCCTCGACACGCTCCGGGAGGATCGGTTCCGCGCGCTCACCCGCCGCGGCGGCGTCGACCACGTCCTCGCGGGGATCGCCTCGCTCGCCCCCGCCGGGTTTCGCGGCACGCGGATCGACACGGTCGTGATGCGCGGCGTGAACGACGACGAGCTCCTCGATCTCCTCGACGCGGCCGCGGAGCACGACGCCGAGCTGCGGTTCATCGAGTACATGGACGTCGGCGGCGCGACCGGGTGGTCGATGGAACAGGTCGTGCCGCGGGACGAGATCCTCGCGCGCCTCGAGGACGCCCGCGGACCGATCGAGCCGCTCCCCGCCGCGGACGCGACCGAGGCGGCGGCGCCGGCCGAGCGCTTCCGGTTCGCGGACGGCCGCACCTTCGGGCTGATCGCGTCGACCACCGCGCCGTTCTGCGCGCGCTGCGACCGGAGCCGCCTGACGGCCGACGGCCACTGGTACCTCTGCCTCTACGCCCGCCTCGGCATCGACCTGAAGGGGCCTCTCCGCGCCGGCGCGACGGACGACGAACTGCGCGCACGCCTCGAGCGGACCTGGACCCACCGCGACGACCGCGGGGCGGAGGAGCGGCTCCGGGCCGAGACCCGCGCCGCGCTCGTGGCGCGCGACGACCTGCGCGACGACCCGCGGCTCGAGATGCACACTCGCGGAGGCTGACCCGTGGAAGAGCGCCCGGCGCCGGAGAGATCGCCGCGGTGCCTCGGACCTTACGAGCTGCGGCGGGAGCTCGGTCGCGGGGCGATGGGGATCGTCTACGAGGCGTGGCACGAACGGCTCGACCGGATCGTCGCCCTGAAGGTCGTCGCCGCGGGGCGGCTGGCGTCCGAGGACGAGCTCCGGAGGTTCCGGACCGAGGCGCGGGCGGCGAGCCGCCTGCGGCACCCGTCGATCGTCCCGGTCCACGACGTCGGCGAGGACGGCGGCCACCACTACCTCGTGATGGCGCGGATCCGTGGCCCGTCGCTGGCGACCCGCCTGAAGGACGGCCCGATGGCGCCGCGCGAGGCGGCGGTGGTCGTCCGGCGGCTCGCGGCGGCGCTCGACTACGCCCACGGCGAAGGCGTGATCCACCGGGACGTCAAGCCGGCCAATGTCCTCCTCGACGAGGACGGGACGCCGCTGCTGACCGACTTCGGGCTCGCGCGCACGCACGACGACGAATCGAGCCTCACCGTCGACGGCCACCCGATCGGCTCTCCGGCGTACATGGCGCCCGAGCAGGCCGCGGGCGACGCCGGCCGGATCGGCCCCCGGACCGACGTCCACGCGCTCGGCGCGGTCCTGTACGCGCTGGTGACCGGCCGCCCTCCGTACGCGGCCCAGACGGCGGTCGCCGCCCTCCAGATCGTCCGCGAGCGGCCGCCGATCGACCCGCGGACGCTCGATCCGAGCATCCCGGTCGACCTCGAGACGATCGCGATGAAGGCGCTGCGGAAGGAGCCGGACCGCCGCTACGAGAGCGCCCGCGCCCTCGCCGACGACCTCGACCGATGGCTCGCCGGCGTGCCGATCCACGCGCGGCCGGTCGGCGTGCTGGAGAGGGCGCGCCTCGCCGCGCGTCGACGCCCGCGGGTCGCGGCGCTGATCGTCGCGTTCTGTCTCCTCGCCATCGCCGCGACGGTGACGGTGACCCTGCTCTACTTCGCCAAGAGCGCGGCGCTCCAACGGTCGGAGTTCGACCGGCAGCTCCGCCGCGAGGACCGGGTCTCCGCGCTCTTCTCCGTCGAGGCGGACGCCTTCCCCGGCCACCTCGGGGCGCTCCTCGCCGACGGCGACGCCCGGGTCGACGCGCTGCTCCGCGAGCGGTGCGGGGCGGCGAACGACGCCCGGACCCGGTTCCGGGCCCGGCTGGCGCTCCTCGCCCGAGCGCCGGAGTCGATCGCGGACGAGGACGCGACGCGGTTCGACGCCGCTCCCGACGCGTTCGAGCGGCAGGCGGCCGTCGCCGTCGCCCGGCGCGCCGTGGCGACCGTCCCCGGCGCGCTCGCGGCGCCGTTCCTCGCGTCGGTCGAGCGCCGCGCCCTCGGCTCCGACGACGCCGGCCCCCGGCGCGCCGTGGACCTCGCGGTCGGCTTCGCGTTCGGCGTCACCGATCCGGAGCAGGCCGAGGACCTCGACGTCCTCGCCGCGTGGCTCGCCGACGTCGACCCGTACGAGCTGCGGGCGTACGGGTTCCTCTTCGAACCGACCCCGACCGCGCTCCGGCGCGCCCTGATCCGGCTCGTGCGGGGCGACGACGAGATGCGGCGGCGGCAGGCGACGTCCCTCCTCTGCCGCTCGTTCGCGGCCGACCCCACGCCGGCCCTCGAGCTGGTCGGCCACCTCGACGCCGAGTCGCTGGCGCTGGTCGCCGACACGCTCGCCGCGCTCCCGGAAGGCGGCACCCTCGACGCGCGTCTCCGGGAGGCGGTCGAGGCGCCGGCGCCGCGCATCCCCGGACCGGACCCCGCGCCGACGCCCGCGGTCCGCGAGCGGCTCGAGCCGTTCGGGGGCGCGGCGGGGCCCGCGGCGGCCCGGGCGCTCTCCGTCCCTCCCGACCTCCTCCCCCGTCTGCTCGACGACGTGTCCGAACTCGGCTACCGGCCGACACGACTCCGGCCGCGGCGCGTCGACGGGGCGCTTCGATTCGCCGTGGCGTGGACTAGGGACGATCGACGGTTCGCGTGGGCCGTCGACCTGGCGCGCGAGGAGGTCGGCGAGCGAGGTCGGGAGCGGCCGCTCCTCCCGATCGACGTGGCGTCGTACGGGACCGACGAGGGCCTCCGGCTCGCGACGCTCTCGGGGCCGCGGCCGCCCGGAGTCGTCGACACGATCCTCCTCGCCGGCGTGAGCATGGACGAGTACGCGCCGCGGGAACGGGAACTCCGGCTCCGCGGGTTCGTGCCGACGACGTTCCACTTCGACGGCGGCGGCGACGGCGGCGGCGACGACGGCGCGTCCCCCCGCTTCTCGTTCGTGTTCGGACTCCACGACGAGTCCCCGGTCCCGACCCACGTGAACTTCCCGCTCGACGTCGACCCCGCGGCCGAGCTCGTCCCCGGGTTCTCGATCGTCGACGCCGCGGTCGCGCGGCCGGACGGCGGCCCGCCGGTCGGCTCCGGCCTGTTCGCGCCCGCCGGGCCGGAGGAGACCCGACTGCTCGCCGCGCCGGACGACCGCGCGTTCCTCGAGCGGGTCCGCCCGTTCCTCGACGAAGGGTACGACGTGCGCTCCCTCTCGGTCGAGGTCGACGGCCGAGGCGGCCCGGTGGCGGTCCTGGTCCGGCCGACATCGACGGCCGAACGGATCGTCGCCCGCGATCGGCGCTCCGCCGAGGCCGCCACGCTCCTTGCCCGCCGGGGCGACCTCGGGCCGGCGCTCGAGCGGCTCGGCGATCTCGAGCGGCCGGGGTCCCGCGCCCTCCTGACCGTCCTCCTCCCCGCCTCGGGACTGCCGCCCGACGGGCTCGTGGACGCCCTCGAAGGGGCTCCGCCGCCGCTCGCCCGCGCGCTCCTCCGGACGCTCGGTCGCATCTCCGCCCGGTCCCTCGCGCCGGCGACCCGGGCGCGCCTGCGGGCCGCGGTCGCCG
>JBICIB010000159.1:0-3085 GCA_043101415.1 Planctomycetota bacterium JB042
GCCGCAGATCCCCGGCAGGAGCCCGCCGTCGAACACGTACGCCCCGCCGGCGTTCCCGGCGGTGGAGTCCGGCGCGCCGGCGTTCGAGACGAGCGCGTAGCTCCCGCCCGTGGACGGGGACTGCGCCCCGGCCTCGATCGAGTGCCACGTCAGGTCGTACCCGCCGCCGGTCTGGGCGGCGGCCGCGGGCGCGAGCCCCGCCGCCGCCAGGAGGAGGACGAGGGAGCGGGTCATCGGTTCGACTCCGCGCGCTCCACGAGGAGCGCCTCGACCATCCCCTTCAGCTCGGTCACCTGCGCCTCGAGTTCGGTGATGCGCGCGTTCGCCCGCTCGACCTCCGCCTCCGCCACCGGCTGGCGGAGCACCGTGGCCTGGAACGTCCCCTGCCCGCGGTTGTGGTGGAGGACGAGGGTGCCGTCCGCCAGCTCGACGCGGAGGTCGTCGAGGCCGTCGTGGTCGTAGTCGAGGAACGACGCCTCGACGATCGGCTGCCCGAAGTCGAGGCCGAGCCGCTCGGTCACCTCGAGGAACGCGCCGGTCCCCGCGCCCTGGAACAGGTGCGCGACGCCCGCCGCGTCGACCAGGAGGAGGTCGAGCCGCCGGTCGACGTCGTAGTCCGCGAACCGCGCCAGCCGAGTCCCGACGGTGTCGCCCAGGCCGGCGGTCGCGGTCACGTCGCCGAACGAGCCGTCCCCGCGGTTCCGGAGCAGGCGGGCGCCGTTCCGCGGATCGAGGACGAGGACGTCGTCGAGGCCGTCGCCGTCGACGTCGCCCCAGACCTCGTCGTGCGGGCCGGCCCACGCCCGGCCGTCGTCGATCGGGACCACGCCGCGCGGATCGGCCCGGCCGTCCCCGCCGTCCCGGCCGAGGGTCCCGTCGCGGCCGTCGGCGCCCGCGCGCCCCGCGACGGTCCGGAGCCCGAGCTCGTCCTCGAGCGCCGCCACGCGGTCCGAGAGCGACTTCGCGCCCGCGGCGGACGACGCCTCGTGCCCCGTGTCGTCGGCGGAGAGCGTCTCGCGCTCCTCTCCGGTCGCCAGCGGCTGGCGCCAGCCCGGCTGGACGAGCGCGAGCACGGTGCCGCGCCCCCCGGAGTGCCGGTCGAGCGCGATGCCGATCGAGGGCCCGGGCCGGTCGAGCGCCATCGCGTGTCCGGCGACGGCGCTCGACGTGAGCGGCTCGCCGGCGCGGACGGGTCCGACGACCTTCACCGGGACGCGCCCGACGAGCGCCACGTCGACGTTGCCGCGCGGCCACGAGTCGACCGCGAGCTCGAGCTCGGCGAACCGCCTCTGCAGCGCGGCGTCGCCCGGGTTCGCGTGCAGCTGACGCTGCGTCTCGAGGAGATCGAGCATCAGCGGCAGCGACTCGGTCGAGGCGCCGCTCATCCGGAACGCCGGCACGGTGCTGACGATCCCGATCATCGCCGCGTCGTACGGCGCCGCCGTCGGGAGGACCGCCTCCGGCGCGTTCGGGTCGGCGCGCAGGAGCGTCCCCGCGTCGAGCCCCTCGGGGCCGAAGAACGTCTCGGCGAGGTCGCAGCCGGCGAGCGCGGTCACCGAGCCGTCCGCGGCGATCGTCCCGATCTCGTCGAACGTCACCTCGGGGTCGGTGCCGTTCGTGAACGCCCAGCCGCTCGCGGTGATGTCGCCGAGCTCGAAGATCATCGCGGAGTCGATGGCGCCGGTCGTGGCGCACGTCGTGAGGGAGCCGGCGTCGACCGGGCCGTCCTCCCACGCGATCCGATGGAGGAACGTGTTGGTGTTCCCCTCGAGGAACCGGATCGTCGTCGTCGCGGTCGTCCCGAGGAACAGCTCGTCCGACTCGACGGTCAGCCCGGTGGCCGAGGGCGTGATGAAGTCCGTGACGAAGTCGCCGACGACGGTGGTCGTGTCCGCCACGCTGTCGCCGAGGAAGAGCTGCAGGTTCGCGCCGCCGATCGTCAGGTCGGTCGAGCTGCCGCCCGACATGTTGAGGAGGGTGCCGCCCGAGAAGCCGAGCACGCCGCCGGTGAACGTGTCGGCGACGTCGCTGCGGAGGAACTGCGGGCTGTCGAGCCCGTCGAGCGTGCTCGCGTTCGAGGAGGCGGCGAAGGTGATCGTGTTGGCCGCGTCGTTCGGCGTGATCGTCATGTTCGTGCCGGCGAGGAGCCCGATGTTCCCGCCGTCGTTCGAGACGCCCGCGAGGGAGCTGACGATGTCCGGGCCGATGTCCGCGGCGCTGACCGATCCGTCCGCGATCTTCGCCGAGCCGACCGCGTCGGTGGCGATCTTCGCCGAACCGATCGCGCCGTTGGCGATGTCCGCCGACGTCACGCTGCCGTCCGCGATCGTGGCCGAGGTGACGGCGTTGTTCGCGAGCTTGGCGTTCGAGACCGCGCCGTTCGCGATCTTCGCCGAGCCGACGGCGCCGGTGGCGATGTCGTTCGACGTGACGCTGCCGTCGACGATCTTGCTCGAGTCGACCGAGTCGTCGCCGATTCGCGCCGCGAACAGGGCGTTCGGGGCGGCGTTCAGCTCGACGCGGGGGGAGAGCGTGGTGAACGCGCCGCCGACGCTCGTGTCGCGGACGCGGATCTCGACCCAGCGCTTGTCGCCGTCGAAGACGCCGGCGCCGAAGTCGAGCGTGACGGTGAAGACGCCGCGGGCGACGGGGGTGTTCGGGCGGTTGTTGGTGCCGAGGGACGCGCCGCCGGCGGCGGCCCCGAAGACGTCGAAGATGAAGTCGTGGTTCGTGTTCACCACGACGTTGGAGAGCCGGAGCTCTCCCTGGAACTTGAACGACGTGTCGAGCGGCGTCTGGGCCGACGCGCTCGAAGCCAGGAGGGCGACCAGGCACGCCGCCGCGAACGACGGCGTCTTGGGGTGATGACGCATGGAGTCTCCTCTCGATCCCTGACGAAGGCCGGATGCGCGGGGCTCGACGTCGAGACCCGGTCCGAAATCGAATCCGGTCCCTGGACCCGACGTTACTCCTCGTCGCGGAGGATTTGGGAGACGGTCGGACGCGAGGTCGGCCTACTCGACCGTGACCCGCAGCCCGCCGGTCGCCGAGAACCCGAGCGCGGCGCCCGGGTCGGACACCAGGG
>JBICIB010000160.1:0-15294 GCA_043101415.1 Planctomycetota bacterium JB042
CGAGGCCGACCGACGCGAGCAGGGAGAGGAGGAGCCGCGCCGCGGCGGGGAGGCGCCTCATCGGCGGGCGACCGCCACGACGTCGATCTCGACGCGGACGTCCTTCGGCAGCCGGTCGACCCCGACGCAGGCGCGCGCGGGGGGCGGGTCGCCGAACGCCTCGACGTACACCTCGTTCATCGCCTGGAAGTCGTCCATGTCCGCGAGGAAGACCTGGCACTTCACCGCGTCCTTCAGGGACGAGCCGGCGGCGACGAGGACGGCTTCGAGGTTCGCGAGCACGCGACGGGTCTGGCTCCGGACGTCGTCGCCGACGATCTCCCCCGTCTTCGGGTCGAGCGGGATCTGACCGGCGCAGAAGACCAGCTCGCCGACCCGGATCGCCTGGGAGTACGGGCCGATCGCGCCGGGCGCGTCGTCCGTCGAGATCCGTTCACGTTCCGCCACGCGTCGCCTCCGATCGTCGCTCCGAGAGTCGCGCGCGCAGCCGCTCCGGCACCCCCGCCGGCAGGAGCGCGCTCAGGTCGCCGCCGAGCGCCACCGCCTCGCGGACGAGACGGGACGCGACGTGCGTGTACCGGGCGCTCGGAGAGAGGTAGACCGTCTCGATCTCGGGCGCCAGCTCGCGGTTCATCAGGGCCATCTGCGACTCGCCGACGAAGTCGTCGACGTTCCGGAGCCCCCGCAGGAGGACGCCGTAGCCGCCGGCCCGCGCGCGCTCGACGACGAGGCCGTCGAACGTGGTCACCTCGACGTTCGGGAACCGGTCGCCGAGCGCGGCCCGGAACATCTCCACCCGCTCGTCCGGCGTGAAGAGCGGCCGCTTCTCGAGGTTCCGGGCGACCGCGACCAGGAGGCGGTCGAACAGCCGGCTCCCCCGCTCCACGACGTCGACGTGGCCGAGCGTGACCGGGTCGAACGTCCCGGGATAGATCGCGTCCGTCATCGGGCCCTCACGCGCATCCTCCTCATCCTAGGCAGCGGGGCGACCGGGCGAGCCGCCGGGGGGAGGAATCTCGGGAATCCGGGGCGTGACCGGACCGGCGCGGGCGTCGTCTCTTCCGGTGATGGGCGCCGATCGGAACGGGGGAACGAGGGACGCGGGGCGCGAGACCGGTCCGAGCGGCCGTGGAGGAGGCCCGACGCGGAGCGGCCGTGGAGGAGGCCCGACGCGGAGCGGCCGGCCGTGGATCCCCGCCGCGTGCGGGACGGCGGCCGGCGTCGCCGTGGCGGACGCGCTCCCGCCGCTCGCCCCGTGGCTCGCCGTCGCCGCCGGCCTCGCCGCGGCCGCGTCCCTCCGCGCCGGCCGGGGGGTCTTCGCCCTCCCGTTGGCCGCGTTCCTCGCGGTCGGCGCGGCCCGGGGGTTCCCGGTCGCCCGGCCGGTCCCGCTCCCGGCCCGGGAGGCCGCGAGCGCGCTGGGGCGCGTCGAGGGGACCGTGCGGCGCGCCCTCCTCCCCTCGGTCGGCCTCGAGGGGGCCGGCCGCCGGCTCGAGCTCGACGACGCGACGATGGTCGACGGAGACCGGCGGCGGCGGGTCGTCGGGCGGGTGAGGGTCCGCGTGCCCGACGGCCCCGAGAGCCTCCCGCGAGGGTCTCGCGTCGTCGCGCGGGGGAGGCTGTTCGAGGCGTCGCCGCCGCGGAACCCCGGCGAGGCCGACCGTCGGCGGTGGTGGCGCCGGGAAGGGATCGCCGTCGGGCTCGACGTCCCGAGCGCGGCGCTCCTCGAGACGATCGCCCCTCCCGGTCCGCTCGACCCGCGCGCGCGGATCGACCGGGGCCGGGTCGCGGTGATCGAGCGGCTCCGCGACGCGCTGCCTCCGCGGACCGCCGGACTCGCCGCGGCGCTCGTCCTCGGCGTGCGGGGAGGGCTCGACCCGGCGCTGCGCGACGCGGTCGCGGGGACGGGGACCGCGCACCTCCTGGCGATCTCCGGGATGCACCTCGCGCTCCTCGTCGGGCTGGCGCGCGCCCTCCTCGGCGCCGTCTTCCGACCGACGGCGGCCGACGTCGCGGCGGTCGCCCTGGCGATCGGGTACGCCGCGTTCGCCGGGGCCGCGGCGCCGGTCCTCCGCGCGTCGGTCGGCGCCGCCGTCGTCCACGTCGGGCGGGCCGCCGGACGCCGGAGCGGCCGCTTCGAGACGGTGGCGATCGCGGCGACGCTCCTCCTCCTGCTCGACCCGGCCGAGCTGTTCCGCCCGGGGTTCCAGCTCTCGTTCGCCGCGGTCACCGCCCTCGTCGCGGCGCCGGCGCGGCGGTCGCGGGGCCTCGTCGACCGTCTGCTCGCCGATCCGCTCCGGTTGTCGGCCCGCGCCGTGATCGCGACCGCGCCGCTGGTCCTCCTCCACGTCGGCCGGATCGTCCCGCTCGGCCCCGTCGTGACGCTCCTCGCCACCCCGCTCTTCCTCGGCGCGTTCTTCGGCAGCCTGTTCGTGGCGTTCGTCGGGCCCCAGGGCGGCGCCGACGTCGTCCTCCTCGCCGGGGCCCGGGCGTTCGCCGGCTTCCTCGGCGCCGCCGCCGCGATCCCCGGGCTGGAGTGGTCGGTCCCGCGCCCCCCGTCGCTCGCCGTCGCCGGACTCGGCGCGGCGGCCGCGGCGGTGCTCCTCCCCGCCGCCGAGACCGCGGGGACGGGCCGGAGGCGCCGGGTCGCGCTCGTCGGCCTCGCCCTCGCGCTGGTCGTCGACGCGACGGCGCGCCGCCCGCCGTCCTCGCCGGAGCTGTGGCTGCTCGACGTCGGCCACGGGCAGGTCGCGCTGCTGCGCACGCCGTCCGGAAGGACGGTCCTCCTCGACTGCGGCGCGCGGGGGCGGGACGACGTCGGCCGCCGCGTCGTCCTCCCCGCCCTCGACGCGATCGGCGTCCGATCGATCGACGTCGCGATCGTCTCGCACGCCGACGCCGACCACCTGAACGGACTCGCGGACCTCCTCGACGCGGGACGGGTCCGCGCCGTCGTCTCCGGCCCCCGGCTCGGCGAGACGGCGACGGTCCGCGCGCTCGTCCGGACGGCGCGCCGATCCCGCGTCCCCTGGCGAACCGTGCGGCGGGGCGACCGGATCGGACGAGTCGGACCGGACCTCGCGATCCGGGTGCTCGCGCCGGACGCGCGGACGCTCGCATCCGAGAACGACGACAGCCTCGTCGTCGCCGTCGCGCTCGGTCCGCACCGGATCCTCTTCCCGGGCGACGTCGAGGCGGCGGGGATCCGGCGGCTCCTCGACCTCGAGCCGGACCTCGCGAGCGACCTCGTCGTCCTCCCCCACCACGGCCAGCCCGAGGCGGCGCTCGGACCGCTCCTGGTCCGGGCGCGTCCGCGGCTCGCCCTCGCCAGCCGCGCGGGACCGCTCGCGGACGACGTGGCGCGGCAGGTCGCCCGCGTCGGCGCCGCGGTCCGCTCGACCGGGGACGGGGGCGCGCTCCGCGTGCGCCTTCGCACGGACGGCAACATCCGTGCCGATCGATTCTCACAATGATCTTGGCGCCAACGAGTTACGAGCTGCGAGGAGCGGGTATCGTAGGAGCCGCCCCGCCGACGTGAGGGAGATCCCATGATCGCTCGCCTCCTCGCCTCGTCCAGCCTCGTCCTCCTCGTCGGCACGACCGCCGCGTCCGCCGACGTCGTCCACCTCACCGACGGGAGGTCGCACCGCGGCGACGTCGAACGCGCCGAGGACGGCGGCGTCGTCGTCCGGACACTCCACGGCGAGGTGCGCGTCCTCTCGGATTCGATCGACCGCGTCGAGGAGCGGAGCGACCTCGCGCGCGAGCTGGCGGAGAAGCGCCGCCGCGTCGGCTCGAACGACGCCGCCGGCCTGATCGCCCTGTCGCAGTGGGCGATCCGGAAGGGGCTGTGGGAGGAGGCGCTCGACCTCTCCGACCTCGCGCTGAACGCGGTCCACCGCGGCCGCGCCAAGGAGGCGGTCGGCCTCCCGCTCGAGCTGATGCACCTGCCGGTCTCCGACGTCGGACGCGACTCCGAGCTCGACGCGGAGTCGACGCGCCGCCTCCTCCTCGCCACCGGCGGACGGAAGCCGGCGCGCGCGATCGTCGCCCGGGCCCGGCTGCAGGAGCTCGCGACGCGGTACGACGTGACCGACGCGCTGCTGAAGGGGCTCCGGGACGTCAGCGCCGACGTCCGACGGACCGCCCTCCGGGTCCTCGCCACGACGACCCCCGAGGACGCGCTCGAGCCGGTCCTTCGCGCGATGCTGTTCGATCGCGACCCCGCGGTCCGGAAGGAGGCGACGGTCACGGCGAAGGCGTTCGCGCACGAAGGGATCGTCTACCCGGTCGCGCGGGCGATCGAGCAGGACGACGCGGCGCTCCGCGAGGCGGGGATGGACGCGGCGGAGCTGCTCGACGACCCGCGCGTGGTCGGAGCGCTGGTCCGGCTCCTGAAGCGCGCGGACTCCGCCGGGAAGACGCGGAACCACAGCGCGAACGTCACCCACACGAGCTACGTGAAGGACTTCGACGTGGAGATCGCGCAGGCCGCGGTGATCGCGCAGCCGATCGTCGGCGTCCTCCAGCACGGGACGGTGCACGACGTCGGCGTCGCCGGAGTGTTCGAGCGCCGGGTCCCGCGAGGACAGCGCGACCGCGCGGGCCGGCTCCTCTCCCGGTTCACCGGGCAGTCGTTCGGGACCGACTGGCGGAAGTGGGAGGCGTGGCTCGCCGAGCAGCAGTCGCACTGAGCCCGCCCCGCCGCGTCAGGCGAAGCAGATGCAGTACCCCTGGTCGACGCTCGCGTCGCCGATCGCCTCGGTCTTCCGGGCGCCGGCGCACGCGATGCGCGCCGGATGGAGGAACGTGTGGAGGCGCGGCGCCCCCTCCGTCACCTCGCGCACGCCCTTGTGCGCCGCCTCGCGGATCGCCGCCCGCATCCGCCGCTCGTAGAACCCCGCGAACGGGTGCCCGGTCGCGAAGTCGCTCCCCGGATCGGGCATGTTCTTCCAGCAGCCGCCCCCGTGGAAGTAGCGGAGGTCGCGCACGGGTTCGCCCGCGGTCGGGGCGAGCGAGAAGCGGCGGATCCGCTCGACCGAGTCCGCCTCCCGCCAGAGCGCCTCGAGCCGGCCCGCGCGGTACGAGCCGTCCTCCTCGACCAGGTCGCCGAGGAAGAACCGGTCGTCGTCCATCGCCGCCGCGCACGGCAGGAGCCGGCCGTCCGCCGAGACCCCGAGGATCGTGTAGCCGGCGCCGCAGTAGTCCTTCGCCGGGCCGTGGGTCGCGAGCGCGTGGAAGATCTTGTCGTTCGTCAGCACCGGCGCCGCCCCCTTCAGGGTCGCCTTCGCGCGCCGGATCGCCGCGGCCGAGCGGTCGAGGACCGAGTCGAGGTCGCCGTCGTCGAGCGCGCGGATGTCGTCGTGGCGCTCGGCCCCGCCGCGGTCGAGGAGCAGGATCAGGTGGTGGTAGTCCGGCCGGTTCCCGCCCTCCTCCATCGCCGCCAGCGCGGCGGTCAGCTCGTGGACCCGCTCCTTCGACACGCCGTTCGGCGTGGTCGAGACCCCGACCCGGAGGCCGTGCCGGAGCGCGACCCGCACGCCGTCGAGCGCCTTCGCGAACGACCCCTTCCCGCGGACCGGCCGGCTGGTCTCCTCGTCCGGCCCCTCGATCGAGACCTGCACGATCAGGCGGTCCCGGTGCGGCGCGAGCGCCGCCGCGAGCGCGTCGTCGATCGTCAGGCCGTTGGTGAACAGGATCAGCCGCGCCCGCTCGAGGACGAACCGCGCCAGGTCGAGGAAGTCGTCCCGCAGGGTCGGCTCGCCGCCGGTGAAGTAGAAGATCTCCGTCCCGAGCGCGTGCGCCTCCGCCATGATCGCGCGCAGCGTCTCGCCGGAGAGCCCGGTCCTCCCCTCCACCACGCGGTCGATCGTGTAGCAGTGGCGGCAGCGGAGGTTGCAGTGGTCGTTCGTGACGACCCAGAACTCGTGCAGCCGCGACGGAGCCATCGACTCGCGCCGGTTCCTCCGCTCGACCGCCGGGAACGGCGCCCCGGAGAGGAACCCGCGCCGGTGGGCGTCCTTCAGGAATCGGCGTCCCGCCCGGTCGTCCGGGGCGACCAGCCGTCCCCCGAGGACCCCCGGCTCGGCGCGCACCCGCTCGAGGAGCGCCCGCCCCGCGCGGTTCGTGCCGATCCAACGGACCCGCTCGGGATCGATCAGCACCGACACCGGTCCCTCCTCGTCGAGCAGGAAGAACGGGGCGTGCAGCGGCCCGGACGGATCGAAGGCGGTCCTCACGGTCGCGCCGCGCCTCAGTCGCGGTCGAGCGCGTCGAGCGCCTGGAGGCCGTGGACGAGCGACGCGCCGCCGCGGATGACCGACGCCACGTGGATCGCCTCGGTCAGCTCGTCGACCGACGCGCCGGCGCCGGACGAGCTCTGGGTGTGCGCATCGATGCAGTAGGGACACTGCAGCGCGTGCGCGACGGCGGTCGCGATCAGATGCTTCGTCTTCTTCGTCAGCGCGCCCTCGGCGAAGACGCGGTCGGACCACGCCTGGTACGCCTCGAACAGCTCCGGCCGGTTCTCGCCGACCTCGCCGAAGCGCGGCAGGTCGTGGGGCGAGTAGTAGGTGTCGCTCATGCGGGGTCTCGACCTCCGTGAGAGAGGATACGCGTCCGGGGCGGATTCGTGCCCGGTGCAACCGCCGCGACGGGACGGCGTCTCCCGAGCATGGGATTCGTGGGTGCGACGTTGCTCGGGATCGACGCGCGGCCGGTCGAGGTCGACGTCCGGATCATGGGCGGACAGATGGGCCGCTTCCTCCTCACCGGCTTGCCCGGGGCGGCCGTGCGCGAGTCGCGCGACCGGGTCCGGGCGGCGATCGCGTCGTCCGACCTCGCGTTCCCGAAGCGCTCGCTGCTGGTCCACCTCGCGCCGGGCGACCTCCGGAAGGAGGGGCCGCTGCTCGACCTGCCGATCGCCCTCTCGATCCTCGAGGCGTCCGGTCAGGTCGCCCTCGGCCGCCCGGGACGGTTCCTCGCCGCGGGGGAGCTGGCGCTCGACGGCCGGCTCCGGCCGGTCCGCGGCGCGGTGCCGATCGCGGCGACGGCACGGGCGCGGGGCTTCGACGCCGTGCTCCTGCCGCCCGGCAACGCGCGGGCGGCGGCGCTGGTCGAGGGGATCGCCGTGTTCGGGGTGTCGACGCTGACCGAGGCGGCCCACTTCCTCTCGGGCGAACTCGACCTGGCGCCCGCGCGGGTCCCCGCCGACGGCGCCCCCCGCGACGACGCCACCGAGCTCGCCGACGTCCGGGGGCAGGAGGACGCGAAGCGGGCCCTCGCGATCGCGGCGACCGGCAAGCACAACGTCCTCCTCGTCGGTCCGCCCGGCTCGGGGAAGACGATGCTCGCCCGAAGGCTCCGCGCGCTCCTCCCCGACCTCGCGCCGCGGGAGGCGCAGGAGGTGGCGCGGATCCGCAGCGTCATCGATCCGGAGGCGGCCGAAGTCCCGCGCCGGCCGCCGTTCCGGGCGCCGCACCACACGTCGTCCCCCGCCGCGATGGTCGGCGGCGGCCCGACGATCCGGCCGGGGGAGGTGACGCTGGCGCACCACGGGGTCCTCTTCCTCGACGAGTTCCCCGAGTTCCCGCGGCACGCGCTCGAGGCGCTGCGGCAGCCTCTGGAGGACCGCGTCGTCGCGGTGGCCCGCGCCGCCGGGCAGGTCGTCTTCCCGGCCGACCTCTGTCTCGTCGCGGCGATGAACCCGTGTCCGTGCGGCTACCGCGGACACGCCCGGGTCGTCTGCCGGTGCACCGACCGCGTGGTCGAGCGGTACGTCCAGAAGATCTCCGGGCCGCTCCTCGACCGGATCGACCTCGTGATCGAGGTGGCGCCGGTCGAGGTCCGGGCCCTGCTCGAGCCGGCGCCGATCGACGACGCCGCGGCGCTCGTCGAGGCGATCGGACGGGCGCGCGCCGCGCAGGAGCGGCGGCTCGCCGACCGGCCGGTCCGCTTCAACGGGCGGCTCGGACCGCGCGACGTCGACCGGTTCTGCCGGCTGGAGGGGGCCGCGAAGACGCTCCTCGTCCGCGCGGCCGACCGGCTGCAGCTCTCGGCGCGGGCGGTGACCAGGACGAGGCGCGTGGCGCGGACGTGCGCCGACCTGGCCGGCCACGCGGAGATCGAGCCGGACGACGTCGCGTTCGCGCTCAGCTGCCGGTCGACGCTCGCCGGGTCGCCGACGTGACGCGCGGCCGGCGCCTTCCCGGGGGCCGGCGGCGCGGCGAGAGGGTATCCTCCCCGCGCGTGGACGGAACGACGACGCCCCCGGACGGGAGCCTGCGGAGCCTCCTGCGGGACGGCGGCCGGGCGCTGGCCGTCCTGCTCGGGGTCGCGCTCGCGCTCCGCGTGACGGTCCTCGTCGACGTCCTGCTCCACCATCCGCTCGCCACCCGGCCGACGTCCGACCCCCTCCTCTATCTCGAGTGGGCGCGCGCGATCGCGGGCGGCGACCTCCTCGGCCCGGCCGAGCCGTACCACCACCCGCCGCTCTACCCGTACCTCCTCGGCGTGCTCGAGCTCGCCACCGGCGGCGCGGGACCGATCGCGGCGTACGGGTTCCAGACCGTCCTCGGGTTGGCGACGACGGCGCTCGGGTACGTGCTCGCCCGGCGGGTGGCGGCGCGGCCGATCGCGCTCGGCGTGGTCCTGCTGTCGATCCTCCACCTGCCGCCGACGTTCTTCGAGTCGCGGCTCCTCCCGACGACGCTCGCCCTCTTCCTCGCCGCCGCCGCGCTCGTCGCGCTCGGGGCGCCGCGGGGAGGCTTCGGCGCTCGTCTGCTGGCCGGCGCGCTCCTCGGGCTCCTCGCCGCCGCGCGCCCGAATCAGCTCCTCGCCGCCGCGCTCGTCCTCCCGGCCGCCGCCGCGATCGGCGCGGCAGGACTCCGCGACGCCGGTCGGCGCCTCCTCCCGCTCGCGCTCGGGACGGCGCTGGCGATCCTGCCGTTCGCGGCCCGGAACCTCCTCCACGCCGGCGAGCCGGTCCTCCTCTGCGACACCGGCGGGATCAACCTCCACTTCGCCCATCACGACGGCGCGGGCGTGTCGTTCCGGACCGACGACCCCCGGTTCGGCGACGTCGAGAGCCAGCCGGAGGTCGCGCGTCGGATCGCCGAGCAGGCGGAGGGTCGGGCGCTCTCGTCCCGCGAGGTCTCCTCGCACTTCGCGCGGCGCGCCCTCCGGTGGGCCGCCGACCACCCGGCGCGCGAGGCGGAGCTCCTCGCCGGGCGGTTCCTCGCGTTCCTCTCGAACTTCGAGTACGGCATCGTCTTCACCCCGGCCGCCGAGCGGCACGTGGTCCGGACGACCGGGCTCCTCCCGGTCCCGGCCGGCGTCCTGCTGGCGCTCGCGACCCTCGGCATCCTCCTGATCGAACGGCGCCGCCCGGAGACGCGACCGACGGTCGTCGCCGCGCTGTTCGTCGCGGCGCAGCTCGCCACCGTCCTCCTCTTCTTCGAGTACTCGCGGTTCCGCGTCGTCGCCCTGCCGGCCGTCGTCCTGCTCGGCGCGTACGGCGCGACGCGGCTGAAGGGGCTCCTCGCGGACGGCCGCCTCGGACGGGCCGGCGTCGGCGTCGTCGGCGCCGCCGTCGTCCTCGCGGCGTCGTTCCTCCCGCCGCCGGACGAGGCGGACGAGCAGCGGGCCGCGGCGCACACGTCGCTCGCGGCCGGGTTCTTCGCGGAAGGCGACGTCGACGCCGCGCGGGCGGAGATCGACCGGGCGCTCCGCCTCCGGCCCGACTTCGCGCGGGCCCACCTCGTGCGGGCGCGCGGGCTGCGGAGCGCGGGCCGGGCCTCGGACGCGCTCGAGGGGATCGAGCGTGCGGCGGCCGCGTACGGGACGGTGCCGCTCCTGCGGGCCGAGCGGGCCCTGACCCTCCTCCTCCCGGAGGTCCGGGACCTGCCGCGGGCGATCGACGACGCGACGGCCGCGCTCGCGGAGGACCCGACCCTCCTGCCGGCGTACGAGGCGCTCGGCGGGGCGCACCTCCTCGCGGGAGACGCCGCGGCGGCGGCCGACGCGCTCGCCCCCCTCCCGCGCCTGCCGGACGCCTCGGCGCGGCTCTGGGCCCTCTTCGCGGAGGCGCTGCGCCGGTCGGGGCGCCCGTCCGAGGCGGCCGCCGCGATCGAGCGCGCCCGATCGATCGATCCGACGGTCCGCCTCCCGGGCGGCTGATCAGGGGTCGGTCTGGTCGAGCCACCAGCCGCGGTACGCCTCGCTCACGGCGGCCGCCGGCAGCGCGACGATCTCGGGGACGTCGTACGGGTGGAGTTCGGTCAGGCGGGCGGCGTACCGGTCGAACGCGGAGCGGCGGACCTTGGCGACCAGCAGGACCTCCGCCTCCTCCTCCCCTTCTCCCCGCCAGACGTAGACCGATGTGAGCCCCGGGACGACGTTCACGCAGGCCGCGAGCCGCTCGGCCACCAGCGTGCGGGCCAGCCCCTTCGCCACCTCGCCGTCCGGCGCCGTCGTGAGCACCACGCAGAGTTCGTCCATGCGTCCTCGTCCTTTCACGAAATCGAACCGGTCGCCCGGGGGAACGCCTACCATTCCCCGCGTGACGCGTCGACTCTCCCTCTGGATGCTGCTGGTCGCCCTGCTCGCGGGGACGTTCCTCCGCGCTCAGGACCTCCTGGAGCCGTGGGAGGACGGACACCGCGGCTCGTGCGCCGCCCTGTTCGGGCTGATGGCCCGGAACCACCTCCGCTACGGCCTCGAGACGACCGGCGGCGTCGGCCTCCTGAACTACGAACGGAGCGACGCCGAGCACTTCAAGTACTACACCCATCACCCGCAGGGGACCATCCTCCTCGCCACCCTCGGCGCGAGCCTCGGCGGCACGCAATCCGGGCTGCGGCTGATCTTCCTCCCGTTCGCGATCGGCATCGTCCTCCTGACGTACCGCATCGGCCGGACCCGCGGCCGCGCCTTCGGCGCCGTGGCCGGCTCGCTCGCCGCGCTCACCCCGCTGGGGGTCTACTACGGCGCGTTCGTCAACTTCGAGGTGCCGACGCTCTTCTTCCTCCTGCTGGCGCTCCACTCGTTCCTGAGACACCACCGCCGCCGGCGGCGGAAGGACGCCGTCCGGGCCGTCCTGGCGACCGGGGCCGCGGTCTACTGCGACTGGATCGCGCTCGGCCTGCCGCTCTGCCTCGCGGTCCTCGTGCCGTTCCTCGGGCGCGGCGCCTCGGCGCGGCGGCGCCCGTCGTGGACGCTCGTCGGGGGCCTCTTCCTCGCCGCGATCGGCGCCGCCGCGGTCGCGATCGCGCAGATGCGGCTGCAGACCGCGCGCTACGGCCTCGCGGAGGACGCGAACGCGGGCTACTTCCTCTCGGTCACCCCGCTCGCGAAGGGGTTCGACTGGGGGGTCTGGTCGGCCGCGATGACCGACCATCTGCGCCAGCTCGTCGGGTGGCCCCTCGTGATCGTCGCCGCCGCGGGCCTCCTGTTCCTCCTGGGGCGCGGGGTCCGCCGCCGCCTCGACACGGTCGACGTCGCCGCCTCGACGATGCTGACGATCGGCCTCGCGAACGTGGTGATCCTCGCGAACCACGCCGCGGGACACGACTTCTACCTCCTGTATCTCCTCCCCGCGCTCTGCCTGCTCGCCGCGTCCGTCCTCCCGGTCGGCGCGCGTCGGCCCGAGGGGAGGACGACCGAGCCGACGCCGCTCGCCCGCGTGGCCACCGCCGGGGCGATCGCGCTCTGCGTGGTGCAGGTGTTCCACTCCGCGCGGATCCTCGAGGAGCGCCGCGGGCAGTCGCTGGCCGAGCTCGGCGCGAAGATCCGCACCGCGACCGCGCCGGGGACGGTCGTCTTCTTCGCCGTCGACTACTTCACCCTGCAGGTCCCCGTGGCCGCCGACCGTCACGTCGACTTCGCCCCCGACGCCGCCTCCCTCGAGCGGCGCAAGGACCGCGCGAGGAAGCTCGGCCTCGACGGCCGCCCCGCCGTCCTCCTGATCCCGCGCGCACGGTCCGAGCCGGTCGACCCGGCGTACGTCCGGTACCTCGACCAGGTCGGCACCCGGCGGACCGAGGGGCCGTTCGTGATCTACGACCTCGGCGAGCTGTAGACGTCCCCCGGACGCCGGCGACGGACGCCGACCTTCAGCGGCCGATCTCGAGGCGGGTGGCGCAGAGGTTGTTGATCCAGTCGATCGCCTCGATCTTGTCCATCGTCGGCCGGTAGTCGTACGGCACCCGCTCGAAGCGGACCCGCGTCGGACGCCCCTCCTCGTCCTCCTCGACCAGCACGAAGCACGAGCGGGAGTCCTGGTCCCGCGGCTGCCCGACCGACCCGACGTTCACGAGCACCTTCGCCTCGTCGAACGCGTAGCTCGAGTCGCGGCCGAGCTCGTGGGGCGCGCGATGCTCGTACACCATCCGCCCCCCCTCGCGCTTCTCGACGAACACGCCCGGCTGGTGCGTGTGGCCGACGAAGCAGATGCCGTCGATGCGGGAGAAGATGTCCTGGAGCTTCTCGGGGGCGAAGACGACGTCCGTCTTCATCACGTACTCCTTCACCGGGTCGCGCGGGGAGCCGTGCACGAACAGCACCCGCCCCTCGCGACGCGCCGGCTCGAGCCCCTTCAGGAACGACCAGCGCTCGCGCTTCGTCGCGGACGAGAAGAGGCCCGGCCGGAGGAGCTGGCGCGTCCCCTCGATCACCTCCCGGGCGATCGGGTTGAAGTCGAGCGCGTCGCCGAGGATGGCGTCGTCGTGGTTCCCACGGATGGTGAAGCGGCACCGCTCGCGGATGACGTCGATGCACGGCTCGGGGTCGGGGCCGTATCCGACGACGTCGCCGAGGCAGATCACGTCGTCGACGTCCTCCGCCTCGATCCGCTCGAACACGGCGGTGAGCGCTTCGAGGTTGGAGTGGATGTCCGAGATGATCGCGTACATCCCTGCTCGACTCCCGCCGTTCCACATGGGGTCCCGCCCGGACGACCGGGCGACACCGACCCGTCCTCAAGCCATCCGCGACGGCGGGGACGACCCCGCCGCGGCCAGCTCCGCCTCGAGCGCGGCGCGCGCCTTGCTCACCATCCGTTCGGCCGCGACGTCCAACGGACCGTCGACCGACGCCCCGGCCGCGTGGCGGTGCCCGCCGCCCCCGACCTCTCGGGCCAGTCGGCTGACGTTCACGGCGCCGCGCGAGCGGAGGTTGACCCGGACGCGGCCGTCCTCGAGCTCACGGAACAGCGCCACGACCTCGGCGTCCCGCCCGGTCCGGAGGAGATCGAGCAACTCGTCGGTCTCGAACGTGCCGACGCCGAGCTCGCGGACGAGCGCTATCGGGATCGTCGCCCAGAGGAGCCGCCCGTTCGCCTCGTCCCGGACGTCGGCCGCGACCCTCCCCATCAGCCGGATCAGGCTGGTGTCGTTCCGCTGGTAGATCTCGCGGTACACCTCGTGGGAATCGATCCCCGACTCGAGCAGGCGCGCCGCGTCGGCGAGCACGGCCGAGGAGGTGTTCGAGTACCGGAACCACCCGGTGTCCGTGCTGATCGCGACCAGGAGCGGCTCGGCGATCCGACGGTCGACCTCGCCGCCGAGGAACTCGATCAGCTTCAGGACGATCGAGCCGGTGGCCGGCTCGGAGGGGAAGTGGAGGTTCAGGTGACCCGGCAGGGACTCGGCCGGGTGGTGGTCGATGCAGACGCGGTAGGCGCTCCCCGACTCGACCAGCGGCCAGAGGCCCGGCATGCGGCTGGTGGCCGAGAAGTCGAACATCATGAAGACGTCGACCGAGCGGGCGAGCTCGGCGTGGCGGGCGGGATCGAAGATCTCGACCACCTCGTCCCCGCCCAGGAAGGCGTACCGCTCGTGGATCGGCTCGTAGCAGAGGGCGCGGACGTCCTTCCCCCGACGGCGGAGGTGATAGAGCATCCCGAGCATCGAGCCGAGGGAGTCCCCGTCGATGTCGACGTGTCCGCTGAGGAGGAAGGAGCGGTGACGATCGAGGACCTCCCCGAGTCGGCGCGCGGACTCCTCGAACGACAAGCTCATTCCGTCTCCTGCTGGGGCCGCCGTCGTCGGAAACCGAGTCTGGATCGACCTCTACGAATCAGCAGACAATAACCCGCCGTGGGGGGGAGTCAAGGCCGGCAAGTCGGAAGCGAAGCCCGGCACCGCGTGGCAAACCACGCCTGAAACGATGGTTGCGATCACTCGCACCGAACCGCGGGTGACCCGGTCGAGGGCGTCGTCGAGGCCGTCCGGCAACCCTCCGGACGATTCGACGACCACCAGGTCGGCCGGGGCCCCCGGCTCGAGGCGGCCGGTGCCGCCGTCGACGATCGGCGCCGCCCGCGCGGTCGCCATCTCGAACAGCTCCGCCGGCGCGAGGTCCGGCCGGGCGGCCCGCAGGAACGCCATCTCGTCGAGCATCGAGAGGGACGCGTTGCTCGCCCGGGAGTCGGTCCCGAGGACGACCGTCACTCCCCCGTCCCGCAGTCGCCGGAGCGGGTGCGGAGGGTGTCCGAAGAACGCGTGGCTGCGCGGGCAGTAGACGACGGTCGCCTCGAGACCGGCGAGCACCGCTTCGTCCCCCTCGTCCGGGTGGTTCACGTGGGCCAGGACGGCGTTCACCGGGAGACCGTCGATCTCGCGCAGGTAGCGGACCGGCGCCGCGCCGGGCGGCTCGCCGAACGGCGGCGGCGCCCCGAGGCGGTCGAGGAGGTCCCGCAGCTCGCCGGTCCCCCGCCGGAGGAGTTCGCGCTCGGCCTCGGTCTCGGCGAGGTGCGTCGTCCAGGTCAGCCCGTCCCGCTCCGCCCGGGCGCGGGTCGCCCGGTACTGCGTCGGCGTGGTCGAGTACGGCGCGTGCGGCGAGAGGCCGGGCCGCAGGCGCCCGCCGGGGGCGAAGCCGGGGAACCGCTCGACCCACGCGTCGACCTCCTTCGGCTCGAGCTTCCCGAGCACCTCCCGGCAGGACGCCCCCCCGAGTCCGCTCGCCGCGACCGCCGCGGCCGCCGCCCCCGACGAGTCGACGTCGATCACGGCCGTCGTCCCGGTCGCCAGGCACTCCCGCGCGCCGACCGCGGCCGCCCGCTGCAGCACGGTCGGATCGAACGGCCCCCGGCGCCGGAGGAGGTCGAGCACCCACGGGGCGAAACCGGCGTCGGCCCGGGGGACGCCCCGGACCAGGCTCAGGTCGAGGTGGACGTGGGCGTTCCTGAGCCCCGGGATCGCGAACCGGGCGGTCGGCGAACGCGGCGGCGACGTCAGGGCGGCGACGCGATCGTCGCGCACGGAGAGTCCGCCGACATGGAAGCGGTCGGAGCCGACGAGC
>JBICIB010000161.1:0-3325 GCA_043101415.1 Planctomycetota bacterium JB042
CGACCGATGACGCCGCCCGGACGGGCGGCCAGGACAGCACGCGAGGACGAGATGCGGCAGCGGAACGAGAGCGACGGCGGCGCGGGCGTGACGCGCCGCACCTTCTTCCTGGGCTCGGCGGCGGCGATGACGCCGCTCGTCCTCGGCCGGAGGGCCGGCGCGGCGCCGATCGACGACGCGATCAAGGTCGGCCTCGTCGGCTGCGGCGGCCGCGGGACCGGCGCGGCGGCGCAGGCGCTCCAGGCGCCGGGGAACCAGGTCCTCACCGCGGTCGCCGACGTCTTCGCCGAGAGGTGCGAGCGGTCGCTGAAGAACCTCGAGGCCCACTTCGGCGACGCCGCGGCGGAGAAGGTCCGCGTCGACGACGCGTGTCGGTTCGTCGGGTTCGACGCGTACGAGAAGCTCCTCGCCACCGACGTCGACGTCGTGGTGCTGGCGACGCCCCCCCACTTCCGCCCGGCGATGCTGAAGGCCGCGATCGAGGCGGGGAAGCACGTCTTCTGCGAGAAGCCGGTCGCGGTCGACGCGCCGGGCGCGCGCTCGGTCCTCGAGACGGTCGAGGTCGCCCGCGAGAAGAAGCTGTCGCTCGTCTGCGGGTTCTGCTGGCGGTACAACGTCAAGCACCGCGCGTTCTACGAGCAGCTCCACGCCGGCCGGCTCGGCGACGTCCGCGCGTTCTACTCGACGTACAACGCCTCGCCGCTCCGGACCTCGAAGCGCGACCCGAGCTGGTCCGAGATGGAGTTCCAGCTCCGGAACTGGCAGCACTTCGACTGGCTGTCCGGCGACCACGTCGTCGAGCAGGCGGTCCACTCGCTCGACAAGCAGGCGTGGACGTTCGGGGACGCGCCGCCCGTGTCGTGCGTCGCCGTCGGCGGCCGGCAGGCGCGGTTCGGCGAGGAGACCGGCAACGTCTACGACCACTTCGGCGTGACGTTCGACTACGCGGGCGGGAAGAAGGCGTTCCACATGTGCCGGCAGATGGCGAACTGCGCCACCGAGAACAACGACTACTGGTACGGGTCGAAGGGGAACGGCGTGATCAACGGCTGGGCGAACCGGTTCACGATCGACGGGGAGACGCCGTGGGCGTACGAGGGGGAGGGGAACGACATGTACCAGCAGGAGCACGACGAGCTGTTCGCGTCGATCCGGGGCGAGGGCCCGTACAAGAACGACGGGGTCTGGATGACGACGAGCACGATGCTCGCGATCATGGCCCGCATGGCCGCGTACACCGGGCAGGTGATCACGTGGGAGAAGGCGATGGCGTCCGAGGAGCGGCTCGGCCCCGACCGGTACGAGTGGGGCGACTTCGCGGCCCAGGACGTCCCGGTCCCCGGCCGGACGAAGTTCGTCTGATGGCCGGCCGCCCGTCCGTCGATCGGCGCGCGTTCCTCGCCGGCGCGGCCGGCGTCGCGTCCTCCCTCCTCGCGACGCGCCGCCTCCCCGCGCGCGGCGCCGAGGACGCGGCCGCCGGGCCGCCCCCCCGGAAGGTCCGGAAGATCCGGAAGGCGCTGAAGCTGTCGATGGTCGGGCTCGACGGGACGTGGGAGGAGCGGTTCCGCGTGCTGCGCGAGGTCGGCTTCGACGGCGTCGAGCCGGGCGCGCCGTCCGACCTCGACCTCGTCGAGCTGCTCGCCGCCTCCGAGGCGACCGGCCTTGCCCTCCCCGGCGTCATCGGCTCGCGCCACTGGCAGCAGCCGCTGAACCACCCGGACGAGGCGGTCCGGACCGCGGGGCGCGAGGCGATCGAGCAGGGGCTCCGGGACGCGAAGATGCTCGGGGCGTCGACCCTCCTCGTCGTGCCCGCCGTCGTGAACCGCGACTGGCGGTACGAGGACGCGTACCGCCTCTCGCAGGCCGAGCTCCGGAAGGTCGTGCCGCTCGCCGAGGAGCTCGGCGTGAAGATCGCGATCGAGAACGTCTGGAACGGGTTCCTCCTCTCCCCGCTCGAGGCGGCGCGGTACGTCGACGAGTTCGAGTCGGACGCGATCGGCTGGTACCTCGACGTCGGGAACCTCGTCCGTTACGCGTGGCCCGAGCACTGGGTCCGGACGCTCGGGCGCCGCGTGCTGAAGCTCGACGTCAAGGACTACAGCCGGAAGAAGCAGAACGACGAGGGGCTCTGGAAGGGGTTCGAGGCGGAGATCGGCGACGGCGACTCCGACTGGCCCCGGGTGATGGCCGCGCTCGACGAGATCGGGTTCGAGGAGTGGGCGAGCGCGGAGGTCGCTGGCGGCGGCCGCGAACGCCTGAAGGAGATCGCCGACCGGATGGATCGGGTCCTCCAGTCGTAGCCCGCCGCGGATGCTGGACCGAGACGCCGCGCCGCACGACGACCGGCCCCGGGGCGCGCTCCTGCTCGGGGCGCTCCTCGTCGGCGTCGCGCTGGTCCTCCGCCTCTACGGGAACCGGCACGGCCTCCCGTGGATGGAGGAGCCGGACGCCGAGCACGTCGGGCTCGCCCGCGCCCTCGCGCGCGGGACGGTCGGCCCGGAGAAGCTCCTCGAGCTGCAGCGGTACCCGCACCTCCTGACGCTCGTCGTCTGGGGGCTGATGGAGACGTTCGACGGGGCGTCCGGAGTCTGGCTCGGCCGCATCGTCTCCGCGGTCCTCGGGGCGGCGACGGTCGTCTACGTCTTCCGGCTCGGCGCGCTCCTCCGCGGGGCGGCGGCGGGGCTCGTCGCGGCGGCGTTCGCCACGTTCTCGTTCCTCGGGGTGCAGCACGCGCACCTGGTGAAGCCGCACGTCGCGGTCGCGTTCTTCCTGACCGCGGCGACGTTCCACGCCACCCGGGCCGTCGCCGGCGGCGCGCGGCGCGACGTCGTCGTCGCCGGCGCGTTCGGGCTCCTCGCCGCGGCGACCTTGCACACCGGCTTCCTCGTCGCCGTGCCGATCGTCGTCGCCGCGGCGCTCGCCCGGACCGGGTGGTCGCCGCTCGTGATGGCGGGGCTGCTCGTCCTCCTCGCCCTCCCGCTCGCGTACCCCGGGCTCCTGATCGCCGGGTTCGAGGTGGCGACGGGCGCGGCCGACTCGACCGCGCTGCTCGGCTCGCACGCGTCGGTCATGGTCGAGAGCCTCGGACTCGCCGGCCTGCGCCGCGTCCCGATCTCTCTCCTCGAGAACGAGCCGATCCCGGTCCTCCTCGCGACGCTCGCCGTGATCGTCGGCCTCGCGCGGCGCTCGCGCTGGCTCCGTCTCGCGCTGCCGGGGCTCGTGCTGTTCGTCGTCGCCGCCCTCCTGTTCGGACGGATCCGGTCGTACGCGCCGCGGATGCTCCTCCCCGTCCTCCCGCCGCTCTTCGCGCTCGCCGGGGTCGCCG
>JBICIB010000162.1:0-3683 GCA_043101415.1 Planctomycetota bacterium JB042
GAGCGGTCCGGACGGGCGGTACGAGCTGCCGGGGTTCGGCGCGTCCGGCGTCTACGACGTCCACGTCCGCGCGGCGGGGTACGGGAAGACGGAGACGCCGGACCTCGAGCTCGACGGCGTCGGCGCCGAGCTCGAGCTCGATTTCTCGCTAGAGCCGGCGCGCCAAGCGACCGGGCGAGTCGTCGACGCCGAGGGGGCGCCGGTCGAGGGCGCGTACGTCGCCGCGGTGGCGAACCACTGGGACGACGACCGCGCGGGGGGCGCGATCTGGTCGCAGGGGACCCAGGTGACCGACTGGGTCTCGACGTCGAGCGACGCGGACGGCCGCTTCGCGCTCGGCGACGTCCGGCCGGACGTCCGGCACGCCCTCCTCGTCCGCGCCGCCGGACACGGAGTGGCGATCGTCGACTTCCCGGCCGACGAGCCGAGCTCTCGCGAGATCGCGTTCGGCGAGATCGTGCTCGCCCCGCCGATCACGCTGGCCGGCGTCGTCGTCGACCAGCACGGGCGTCCGGTCCCGCGGGCCGAGGTCGCCCTCCGGGGGAGCCCCGAGGGTCGCTTCGCGCTCTCTCGCCGGGACGAGCCGTGGTTCGAGGGGTACGTCGACGAGCGGGAAGGGCGCGCGGACGTGCGGGGCCGGTTCGTCTTCCGGGACGTCGCGCCGGGCGCGTACGCGCTGGAGGCGAGCCTCGGGAGGGACGAGGCCGGCGCGCCGGTCGACGTGACGCTCCGCCGGGGCGAGGAGCGGCGCGACGTCGAGCTCGAGATCGTCCGCGGCCTCGAGGTCCGCGGGCGGGTCGTCGGGCCGAACGGGGAGACCGTCTCCCGCGCGATCGTCTACGTCGCGCCGCGCGCCGGCGGGGCGCTGAAGACGCGCGTGGTCGGCGGCGACGGATCGTTCGTGGTGAGCGGGCTCGGCGACGGCATGGTCCGGGTGGTCGCCCATCCTCTGGCCCGCGACGACGGGTGGCCGGCGTTCCGAGGGTCGGCGCCCCTCGACGTCCCGGCCGGGACGCGCGACGTGGTGGTCCGCCTCCGGCCGGGGGCCCGGATCGCCGGGAAGGTGGTCGACGAGCGCGGCGGCGCCGTCGGTCGGGCGCTGGTGACCGCCTACGACGACGCCGGCGAGAAGGTCGCCGGCGCGCTCTCCCGCGAGGACGGCGGCTTCGAGCTCGACGTCCCGCCGGACGCCCCGGTCCGCCTCGAGGTGAAGCGGACGATCGACTCGACGACGCCGGGGAAGGCGTTCGACGTGGTCGACGAGCGATCCGTGGTGGTGGAAGGCGTCCGGCCGGGGGCGTCCGACGTCGAGGTGACGGTCGCGTCCGGCGGGTGAGCGGACCTACCCGACCGCCTTCGCGCCCGCGGCGGCGCGGGCCTTGAACGCCTCGACGCACCGATCGAGGAGCCCTCGGCGCCCGTCCCAGCCGAGGTCGAGGACGTCCATCTCGCGCCCGTGGGCGAGGGCGCGGTACTCCCGCTCGGCGCCGAGGGAGAGGAGGAGGTCCATCTTGTGCGCGAGCGACGCCGTGGCGGCGCCGACCGGCTCGATCTCGTTCGAGTCGAAGGCGTGATGGTTGGCGGCGACGGCGGAGATCTCCTCGGGGAGCTGCCACGCCTCGGCCATCCGCGCTCCGACCTCCTCGTGCCAGTCGTGGAAGACGCGGCCGACGAGCGCGCGATTCACCTCGAACCGGGTCCCCGCTTCCTGCTGGATCAGGTCGAGCAGCGCGACCTTGCCGATGTCGTGGAGAAGCCCGACCAGGAACGCGCGCTCCGGGTCGAGGCGGAGGGCGCGGGCGATCTCCCGACAGAGCGCGGCCATCGAGTTGCACTGGCGCCAGACCTCGCTCGCGTACTGCGTGAGTCCCTTGTTGCGGAGCAGCACGGTCCGCATCGAGAGGCCGAGGATCAGCGTGCGGAGGTTGCGCGTGCCGAGCCGCACGACGGCGTCCGAGAGCGTCCTCGTGGGGCGGACGCCCCCATGCAGCACCGAGTTCGCGGACTTCAGGAGCTCGCTCGAGAGGACGGGATCGCGCTCGACCGACGTGGCGATCCGGCCGAGGTCGACGCTCGGGTCGTTCGCGAGGTCGAGGAGGCGGAGGCTCGTCGAGGGGAGGATGGGGAGCCGGAACTCCCGTTGCTCGACCCGGTGCCCGATCCGGTCGACCAGGCGGTCCTCGGTCCCGCACGTCTCGTTCGGCGCGTCGAGCGGACCGACCCCGGCCGCGGGCTCGGGGAACTCGGGCGGCTCGCCCTCCGGTCCCTCGTCCGTCGGCTCTTCCCCCCGCGCGACGGTCGGCTCGGCGGGCGCCGCGTCGATCGGCGGGGCGGAGCCGGGCGATTCGCGTCGCGGCTCGACGGCGCGAGGCGCGGGCGCGAACAGTCGTCTGAGCCACCGGCCGAGCCCCATGAACCGTCTCCCGAGAAGCCCCCCCCCGGAGCCTCATCGGAGCCGGGGACCCCGTCTCTTGAGGTGAAGACCCCATTTCCCGGCCTCGCGGGCTCGGCGGGCCGCCGATGTCGGGGAATGCGGGGGGATGAAGCGGTTTTCATGCCCCGCTCACCTCCGTCTCGGGTCGAGGGCCGATCTTGAGGGACGTCCGAACGAAAGGAGTCCCATGTTCTTCCCGACGCCGATCCGACCGAATCCGCCGACCACGCACGACCAGGGGAACGTCCGGCCCCGTCCGATGCCGGCCGGGGTCGCGGTCCGGCGCGTCAACGAGCTGGTCCGCGGGGAGATCTCCGCCGTCGAGACGTACGTCCGCGCCATGAAGGCGTTCGACGAGGAGCCGCCGGCGCTGAAGCGGATGATGCGCGACCACGTCGACGCCGTGAACACGCTCCGCGGTCTCGTGGAAGAGTCCGGCGGGTCGCCCTCCCGGACCAGCGGCGGGTGGGGCGTCTTCGCGCGCGCGGTCGAGGGCGTGGCGGCGACGCTCGGCGAGCGGCCCGCGCTGCACGCCCTGAAGGAAGGGGAGCGGTACGGCCTGTCGCAGTACGCCGACCTCCTCGTCGACGACCGGGTGCCGAGCGACTGGAAGGAGAAGCTGCGGCGCGAGATCGTGCCGCGGGAGCGCGCCCACGTCGAGACGCTCGAGCAGCTCCTCGACCGGGCGGGCTGACGCGGCCGGGGGGCCGTCTTCAACCATCGGAGGCCCGGAGGCGGTCGATCTCCTCGGCGATCCGCGGGTGCGGCGTCGCCTCCTGGTTCGCCTCCAGCCGCGCGATCGCCTCGGCGGGAGAGCGGGCGGCGATCGCCCGGGCCAGCCGGACGAGGGCCTCGATGGCGGCGTCCCCCGTCGCTCCGTGCCGCTCGACGAGGTGGGGGAGGGCCCCCTCCAGCAGCGCTTCGGCCGCCGCAGGGTCGCCGTCCGAGAGGAGCACGTCGGCGAGCGAGACCGCGACGTCCAGGCGTCGCGGGTCCGCGGGCTCGAGAGCCGTCGACATCTCGACGTGGACGTCGGACAGGAGCGCGCGGGCCCCGGCCAGTCGACCCGAGTCCGACAGGACTTCGGCGAGGCTCGCGCGGCCGACGAGCGCCTCCAGGCTGGTCGACGATCTCGTCCGGTCGAGAAGGTCGATCGCCTCGCGGAGGGTCGCTTCCGCCTCCGCGCCGGAGTGCGCGTCCGAGTCCCGGAGGGACTGCCCGAGCTTCAGGAGGACGTCGCCGAACGCGG
>JBICIB010000163.1:0-6388 GCA_043101415.1 Planctomycetota bacterium JB042
GCTCCGCGAGGGCGGTTCCCTCCTCGACGTCCCGCGTCGACGCCTGGCTGAGGATCTCGAGGCCCGACTGGACCTGGCCGAAGACGACCTCCTGCCCCCCCTTGCTCGGCATGTCCACGAGGTAGACGGCGATGCGCGGCCGGGCGTCGGGCTTCAACGAGCCGGGCGCTCCCCGCAGGAAGCTGACCGCGCCCGCGAAGTGCGAGAGCCCGTTCCGGTCGCCCACGATCCCCTGCGCCAGCTTGGACGGTTCGACCTCCTCCTCCTCGGACTCCGCCTCGTCGTCCGCACCGTCCCCCGCCTCGTCGTCGGAGCCGCTCTCGGCCGAGAACGCGATCCACTGCTCGCGCATCGCCTCGTGGAAGCTCCCCGAGGCGAGACCGCCCTGATCGACGAGGTCGAGGAACGCCGCCACGGCGTCCGGAGCGTGCTCGGGGTAGAGGCCGATCTTCACCGCGCCGAGAGACGTCTGGATCGTCACCGAATGGGCGTCGTCCACGTCCGGGTTCTTCTCGGCGATCGGGTGCTCCGCGACCCACGCCTTCTCGGCCCGGATGTCCGCGAGCAGCTTCTCGACCCGGCCGTCCCGGTTGAGGACGTGGTCCGGGAAGTCGGACCCGATCCGGGCCGCGTAACCTTCGGCGTCGTCCAAGTCCTTTTCCACAAAGGCGCTATGGGCGTTTTGGAACAGCGCCCACGGCTCCGCGGGGGTCCCTCCGACCGGGCCGTCGACGTCGATGTGGGCCTTGGCTCTCCCGTCCTCGTCCACCAGCGCCGCCCACGCCTCCGCGGCCTTCGCCTCGCGGTAGTTCTGGAAGAACAGGACGCCGAAGACGAGCACGGCCGCCGCGACGAGGAGGCCGAGGTACCGGCTGCGGTTGCGGGCCCAATAATCGGCCTCGATGAACTCGGGAGCTTGAAGCGCCATCGGGAACTCTCCGTGCGCCGCCGCGGCAGCGGTCGACGCGATCGAGCGGATGCGGAAAAAGGGGGACTATTCTAGTGCGCCGAACGTCGCGTGGGACAAGGAATCGGATCGGCCGGTGAGCGGAAACGGAGTCAGCGGTCGCTGTCCGGCGTGCTTCACGTCGATCGGCTGGGTCGACCTCTCGCACGAGGGGATCCTCCATGGCCGGTCCGCCGCCGCGGGAGGGCCGTACTTCACCATCCACTGTCCGGGCTGTCAGGAGCCACTCCGGGCCGAGGGGGGCGTCGGCCGCGTCTATCGCTTCTCGAGCGTCCGCTCGGCGCCCGTCGGGGCGTCCAGCTGGTGGGGTCGCTGGTTCCGGCTGCTGTTCGGCGCGCCCACCCTGAACGAGAGCCGGTCCCCGCGATCCTCGCGCGCCCGGCCCCCGCCTGCCGGCGGCGCGGGAGGGCGGCCCGGACGCGAGGCCGCCGGAGCGTCGCGGCCCGCGGTGGGGGAGGCGCTGCTCCGCCGTCTGCGCGAGCTCGACCTCGGCGCGGAGGCGACGCTCGACGACGTGAAGCGCCGGTTTCGTCAGCTCGCGAAGCAGACGCATCCGGACGCCCTGTCGACCGCGTCCGCGGACGTCCGCGAGGCGTCGCGCCGCCGGTTCATCGAGATCAACCGCGCCTACCGGGAGATCGTGCAGCGGTGGCCGAAGGGATCCCACGATCGAGGCGAGGCCCGCTGAGCGGTTCGTGCCGGTTCTTTTCGCCTCCGAGAGGGACGGTTACGATGGGCCGCCCCTGCCGCGTCCCGCCGTCCACAGGAACCGGATGAACTCCTCGGCGCTCGAGCACCCCACCCTCGTTCTGAACCGTCACTGGACGGTCGTGAACGTGGTTCCCGTGCGTCACGCGCTGGTGCTCGTCTGTCGGGACGCGGCGCGCGTCATCGCGCCGGACACGTACGAGATCCACGACATGCCGTCGTGGGCGGCGCAGGCGGTCGCGGCCGGCGAGTCGGTCGTCCGTCTGGTGTCTCGCTCGATCCGCGTCCCCGAGGTGATCGTCCTGACGCACTACGAGCGCCCCCCGCGACGCTACGTGCCGTTCACGCGACGGAACCTCTACCGGCGCGACCAGTACACGTGCCAGTACTGCGGAAAGAGGCCGGGTTCCGAGAACCTGTCGATCGAGCACATCGTTCCCCGGTCGCACGGGGGCCGGACGTCTTGGACGAACTGCGTCCTCGCGTGCGTCCGGTGCAACGTCCGCAAGGCGAACCGAACCCCCGAGCAGGCCGGGATGCGCCTCCTCCGGCGTCCGTTCCGGCCGCGTTGGATGCCCCACCTGACGCTCCCCGAGGGTGTGGCGAAACAGTCCTGGTCGCAGTTCGTTTCCGAGCGCTACTGGGAAGTCGAGCTGACGGATTGAACCCCCGACTCGTATCGAGTCGTCGACATTCGCGAAGGAAGGACCTCCGGCCATGAAACTCCTCTCGGTCCCCGTGTTGATCGGGCTGCTCCTCGTTCCGGTTGCGACCGGCGACGTCATCCACATGAAGGACGGCCGGAAGATCGAAGGGACGGTCGTCGAGAAGACCGACGCCAAGGTCGTGGTCCAGACGAAGTTCGGCGTCAGCGAGTTCAAGGCGTCGGAGGTCGATCGGGTCGAGAAGAAGTCGACGCCGAAGGAGGAGTACAAGCAGCGGATGGAGGCCGCGAAGGGAGACGCCGACGCGCTCTACAAGGTCTACATCTGGGCGAAGGGGAACGGGCTCGCCTCGGACGCGAAGCGCGCGCTCCGCGAGGTCGTGAAGGTCGATCCGGACCACGAGAACGCCCGGAAGCTGCTCGGCTACGTCAGGTTCGAGGACCGCTGGGTGACCGAGTCGGAGAAGGAGCGGCTCGTCGTCGAGGCGGAGCGGAAGGAGATGGAGGCGAAGGGGCTCGTCCGGTTCAAGGGCGAGTGGGTCACCAAGGAGGAGAAGGAGCGGCTGGAGAACGAGGCGAAGGGCCTCGTCCTGGTCGACGGGAAGTGGGTGAACAAGCGCGAGTACGAGCGCGCCGCCAAGGACCGCGAGCTGGCGCGGGAGCGGGCGGAGAAGCGCGCGCAGGGCCTGTTCGAGGTGAACGGGAAGTGGGTCGCGAAGGAGGAGGCCGAGGCGTTCTACGCCGACCTGAACAACCCGTACCGGGCCGACGGCGAGAACGTCTACCTCTACACGAACAAGGGGATCGACTTCGGCGACAAGATGCTGGTCGGTGCCGAGGCGGCGTACCGCGACGCGGCGCAGCTGTTCGGCCGGGAGCCGGAGGGGGGGAAGAAGCTGCACGTCTTCGTGGTCGCGACGCTCGAGGACTTCAACTCCCTCGGGAACGCCTTCAACGCGGACGAGCAGTCGTCGAACTTCTACGAGTTCGGGACCCCCTGGCTCCCGGAGAACGACCAGGGGTTCGATCTCGTCACCGTCACGCAGTACAACCAGGCCGACTCGCTCACCGAGCTGTACGTCCGCCACGCGGTCGCCGAGCAGTTCGTGCGCCGGCTGATCGGACCGGAGGCGGCCGATCCCGCGCCGCGCTGGTTCATCGACGGGGTCGCGGCGTACCTCTCGCGCTTCAACACGCCGAAGCTCCACTCCTGGAGCCGTGACCGGCTCCTCTCGCTCGGCGGGATCATCAAGCTGAAGAACCACTTCCGGAGCTACCAGCCGAACGAGCAGTACATCCTCGGCGGCGGAATCCTCGTCGCCTGGCTGAAGAGCGGCGAGGCCCCCGAAGAGGTCGTGAAGGAGTTCGAGAGCGCGATGGAGGCGGTCGCCGAGGGGAAGAAGGTCTCGAAGGCGTTCCGAAGCTTCGAGAAGGCGCTCACCAAGGCGGAGGACTCGTTCCGCGACCACGCCGAGATGTGAGTCCCCGCCGGCCTCGTCGGAGGTGCCTGTGCCGGATCGGCGCAGGCGCCGGCGTCCGTCGACGCCGCGGCCCTGGCGGCGGTGATCGGCTCAAGCCTTTGTAGCACAGTCTTTTGGGAGACTCGCCGGGAGCGTTGCGGCGGGCCCGGCCCGTTTGGCACCGGCCTTGCATGCTCATCCGGGTCTCCCGTGTCCCCCCTGGTTCCCGGCCGCGCGATGCGGCCGATTCGAACCGGGACGGCCCCTCTCGAGAACCCGGAGGTTCACCCATGATTCGTGCTCCCCGTCGGAGCCTGCCGGCGCTCGCCGCCGCCCTGCTGAGCGGTGCCGGCCTCCTCGCGCCGGTCGCCGTCGCGCAGCAGTCCCAGGTCGACCGTCTCCTTCCCGCGGACACCCTGTTCGTGATCTCGGTCGACGACCATGCCTCGTACGCGAAGAGCGTCGAGGAGATGCCGCTCGGCAAGATCATGGCCGAGGAGGACGTCCAGGCGTTCCTCGAGAAGCCGAAGACGATGCTGACCGAGGCGATCGGGAAGCTGCAGGCTCAGATCCGCACCCAGGAGGGGTTCGAGAACTTCGAGCTCTCGATGGAGGAGCTGACCAGCGGCTCGTACGGCCGGATCTTCCTCGCGCTGACCCACTTCGGGATGCCGGACCCGCAGGCGGGCCAGATGTTCCCGGACATCGGCCTCGTGATCGGCGTCGAGGGGAAGGACGGGGCGCCCGACTGGCAGGCGCTCATGAAGGACGTCCTCTCGCGGGCGGCCGGGAACGCGGGCATGCAGCTCGGGTTCCAGGCGGCCGGCGCGGAGGGGTACGACTACGAGCAGCTCACCGGCACGCCGGGCGAGGGCCCGCCGGTCCTGATGGCGCGTTCGGGGAACCTCCAGCTCTTCTCCCTCAGCCACCGTTCGCTCCAGGGCGTGCTCGATCGCGCCTCGGGGAAGGTGGCGGACGGCGCGCTCGCCGGCGCGGCGGCGTACCGGGACTCGCAGAAGCACATCGCGATCGATGACGCGGGCGCGATCCGCCTGTGGATGAACGCGGGCATGGGCGTCCGCACCCTCGCCGAGGGGATCAAGCTGGCGATGGCGATGGAGGGCGAGACCGAGCACCTCCCCCTCGTCGACAAGATCGTCGAGAAGACCGGCCTGCTCGGCATCAAGGGGATCGCGTCGGCGAGCCACTCGGCGAACGGCGTGGCGGTCTCGCGCGCCTACCTCGGGATGGACGGCGAGCCGAAGGGCCTGCTCGCGCTCTCGCCGAAGGAGCCGATCGACCTCTCGCTGCTCGACGTCGTGCCGAAGAACGCCACCGGCGTCTCGATCATGCAGCTCGACGTGGCCGGCATCTACGACTTCATGATGGACATCGTGAAGACCGTCGACGAGAACGCCCACGCCGAGGTGAACGGGATGCTGCAGGGGTTCGGGATGCAGATCGGCGGGCAGGAGACGCCGCTCGACCTGCGCAACGACATCCTCGCCAACATCGGGCCGCAGTTCGCCTTCGTGACCCCGCGGTCGAGCAACCCGATGATGCCGTCGTTCCTGCTCATGCTCGAGACGAAGGACGCGGCGAAGGTGATCGACGGGCTCCGCAAGCTCCTCGACTTCGGGAGCCAGATGAGCGGCGGCGAGTTCACGACGAAGGTCTCCTCCTACAAGGAGCACGACATCGTCCAGATCAACGTCGGCGCGGAGATGGGGATGCCCGTCAACCCGGCGTTCGCGATCGTCGGCGACTACCTGACGCTGTCGCTCAACGCGGGCGACCTGAAGCGGCACATCCGGAACTCGCTGAAGCCGGGGGAGAGCATCCACGCCAACGAGGACTTCCAGCGCTTCTTCTCGAAGGTGCCGACCGACAAGCACCTGGCCGCGCTCAGCTACACCGACGTCAAGAAGTCGGTCGAGGACGGCTACAGCTCGCTGGTCATGGCGCTGCCGATGGTGACGATGGCCGCCGACTTCGAGCTTCCGTTCGAGATGGCGCTCCTCCCGACCCAGGAGAAGATCACGCAGCACCTCTACGGGTCGCTCAGCTACACGGTCATGGACGAGCAGGGCGCGTTCACGCAGTCGTACAGCCCGATCGGCGGCGAGGCGCTCGGCCTCCTGGTCGCCGGCGCGGCGTGCGGCGGGGCGCTGTTCGGGGTCGCCAAGATGGAGGCGGTCCACTCCGCCGAGGCGCCGCCGCCGATCGTGGCGCGCGTCGAGGAGAGCCCGAACGACCAGGTCCGCTACGACCTCAGCAACCTGAAGGCCGGGGTGACGATCTACAAGCTCCAGAACGGCGGCCTGCCGTCGAGCCTCGATCAGCTCCTCGAGCCGTCCGACGCCTACCCGCAGGGGTGCCTCGGCCGCGACGCCCTCCCGGTCGACCCGTGGGGGAACGGCTACCACTACGAGCCGCGCGGCGCCGGTTACGCCCTCTGGTCGAACGGGCCGAACGGCGCGAACGACCGGGGCGCCGGCGACGACATCCTCGTCGAGAAGAAGTGAAGCGGATCACCCTTCGCTGAACGGAACCTCTCGAGAGGGAAGGGCGCCGGAGCTCGAGCTCCGG
>JBICIB010000164.1:0-4166 GCA_043101415.1 Planctomycetota bacterium JB042
CTCGACGGCCGTCGCCGACGTCGACCGCGCGGGCGACTCGCTCGCGGCTGCGCTCGAGTGCCCGCGGCGGGCGCCCCGTCCCTCGTCGCCCCGGGGCGCCCGCGGGGGATCGGACGCCGCCGGACCCCGGCTCAGGAGTCCCGGACCAGGCCCTTCAGGACCAGCTCGTCGTACGCGACGACCCCCAGGATCTCGTTCCCGTCGACGACGGGCGCGGTCGAGATGCCGAACCGCTCGAACAGACGCGCGCAGTACCGGATGTCCATCGACGACCGGACCGACAGCACCGGCTTCGACATGATCTCGTAGACGTTCGTCCGCTCGGGCGAACGGTTCCGCGCCAGGACCTGCTTGGCGATGTCGGAGACCAGGACGATCCCGTACTCGTCGTCGTCGCTCCGCTTGGCGACGATCAGGAACTCAGCGCCCTTCTCCTTCATCACCCGCAGGGCGGCCGCGACGGTCGTCACTCCCTCGACGGTCTCGAAGTCGCGCTCCATGACGTCGGCGACCCGCACGATCGGTTTCGAATCGCTCACAGCTCCTCGTCCTCCAGGGCCGGGGTGATGCTCTCGACTTGATGCGCGACGCCGACCGCGTCCTCGACATCGATCTGGAACGCGATGCCCGTCCCGGGGGTCGTGTCGAACTCGCCCGCCTCGCCGAGGGTCTCCAGGACGTGGCGGGCCCGGTGCTCCTCGACCAGGAGGAGCACGACGTCCCGCTGCGTGTCGAGGGTCAGCCCGAGGAACGTCTTCTTCTCCTCGAGCCCCTCGCCGCGCGCGTTGTGGACGACGGTGCAGCCGGTCGCCCCGGCCTCGCGCGCCGCGTGGGTGATGCGGTCCGTGGCGTGGTCGTCCACGAACGCCACGATCAACTTGAACCTCATGGGGATCCTCCGGGGGTTCCGGGCGCCTCCTCGCGGTCGCGGTCCTCCGTGCGGCCTCCGCTCCGGGAGCGCCGCTCGGCGATCTGCGCGTACGCCATCACGGACATGATCGGGAAGAGGCTGGCGAAGGCGATCAGCCCGAACCCGTCGACGAGCGGGCTGCGCCCCGGCACGGACATCGCGAGACCGAGGCCGAGAGCGGCGATCAGCGGCACGCTGACCGTCGAAGTCGTCACGCCGCCCGAGTCGTACGCGAGCGGCACGATGAGCCGGGGGGCGAAGAACGTCTGCACCACGACGACAACGTACCCGACGATGATGAAGTGATGCAGCGGGGCGCCGACCACGATCCGGAACACCCCCAGCGTGATGCCGACCGCCACGCCGATCGCGACGGCGACGCGGAGCCCGAGGACCCCGATCGCGCCGCCGGACAGCTCGTTCGCCTTGAGGGCGACGGCGATGAGCGACGGCTCGGCGACCGTGGTGGCGAAGCCGATCGCGAAGGCGAACGCGTACAGCCAACCGAAGTCGCGCGGGTCGGCCGCCCCCTCCGCGGGGAGCGCGCGCTCCGTGAGCTGCGCCGCCATCGTCTTCCCGAGCGGGAAGAGGGCGTGCTCGAGGCCGAGGAGGAAGAGCGCGAGCCCGGCCAGGACGCACGCGAACCCGAGCAGCAGCCGCCGCGGATCGGGCGGCGCCCGGCGGAGCACGAACGCCTGGAACACCGTGAGGATCACGGCGATCGGCAGCACGTCGCGCGTCGTCGTCAGGAAGACGAAGAACAGCTCGGAGAGCGACGGCATCAGAAGATCATCCCGTAGATCATCACGAACGCCATCGGCGTCAGCGAGGCGAGCGCGATCAACCCGAAGCCGTCGATGATCGGGTTGCGCCCCTTGATCGAGGCCGAGAGGCCGACGCCGAGCGCGGCGACCAGCGGGACGGTGATGGTCGAGGTCGTCACGCCGCCCGAGTCGTAGGCGATGCCGATGATCTCCCGGGGCGCGAACGCGGTCAGCGACACGACGATCACGTATCCGCCGGCGATCAGGAGGTGGAGCGGCCAACCCTTCAGGATCCTCCAGACCCCGAGCACGATCGCCGCCCCGACGGAGAGCGCCACCGTCAGCCGGAGACCGAGCGCGTACCGGGCCCGGGACGGGCCGTCGTCGCTCACGACGCCGTCGTGCACCGCGACCGCCGCCGCCTCGTCGGCGATCGCGATCAGCGCCGGCTCGGCCGCCGTCGTCCCGAACCCGAGCGCGAACGCGAACGCGACGAGCCAGCCGACCGAGCCCTTCCGCGCGAACGCGTGCGCCATGCTCTCGCCGAGCGGGAACAGCCCGAGCTCGAGCCCCTGCACGAAGAGCGCGAGCCCCAGCACGACGAAGACGAGCCCGAGGACGACCCCGCCGAGGTTCGGGAACGGCTGGCGCAGGACGACCAGCTGGAAGAACGCCACCACGATCACGATCGGCGTGAGGTCCCGGGCGCTGTCGAAGAGCGGCCGGAGGCGCGGGTGGACGGAGATCATCACGCGCGAGGGTAGCGGGCGCGCCGGCTCGACGGGAGCGCCGGCGCCCGCCGGGCCGGAGGCCCACGGTTCGTCGGATTGCCGGCGCGGACGATTTCCCGCCCGGTTCCTTCCCGATGGTAGACTCGGACGCCCCATTGGAGGATCTCATGTCGAAGACGTCTCACTTGCTCCTGTCCACGCTGTTCGCGGCGCTCCTGTCCGCCGAGGCGGGCGCGCAGATCTGTCACGCCGAGAACGACACGCCGAACTTCTCGGACGGCACGTCGATGGGCGGGCCGAACCTGATGCTGGCGGTGAAGTTCACCCCTTCGGCCCCGCTCGCTTGCACGCGCATCGAGGTCTTCACCGGCGAAGGGACCGGGACGAACTCCGTCGCGCTCTGGTCCCACGACGCCGGCCCGAACGAGCCGCTCGCGAGCCTCGGCTCCGCCTCGTGGAACATGTCCTCGACGAACTCCTGGCAGGGCGCCGACCTCGGGACGCCGATCCCGCTGAACGCCGGCACGACCTACTGGATGGTCTGGAGCCCCATCAACGGCTCGCAGGCGTCGCTCGAGGCGCTCGCGACCCCCGGCCAGCAGTACCGCGGTTCGTTCGACGGCGGCCAGACCTGGAACGGACCGTTCTCGTTCCCCTCCTCGAACTGGAAGTTCCGCCTCTACTGCAACGCGTGCGCGGGCGGGTTCCAGACGTACGGCTCGGCTTGCCCGGGGACCGGCGGCGTGGCGCCGGCGATCGACGGCACCGGCTGCCCCAAGCCGCTGTCGGCGATCACCGTCGACATGACGCAGATGCTCCCCGGCGCGCCGGCGATCCTCCTGCTCGGAAGCTCGAACCAGGTCGCGGCGATCACGCCGTCCTGCCTCCTGCAGGTCGCGCCGCTCCTCCCGGTCGCGGTGCCGTTCACGGTGCCGGGGAGCGGGTCGCTCTCGTTCGGCGCCACGCTCCCGAACGACACGCCGGTCCCGTTCAACCTCTACCTGCAGGCCCTGGTCGGGGACCCCGGCGCGGCCGACGGCGTCGCGTCGACGAACGCGCTCTGGATGTCGGTGCAGTAGCAGTCCGTCGAAGAAGTGCCGTGGGTGCGAGGCGAACTCCCTCTCGCTGCTTTCGCAGAAAGCAGCGAGAGGGGGCCGCCGCAGCCCCGCATGACTTCTTCAACGGGCTGCTGGCGACGCGTCTCAGCGGAGCGTGTACCAGAGGGGCGACGACCACGCTCGGTGGCCGTCGCCCTGTTCGATCCGGACGTGGACGCGGTGCTCGCCGGGCGCGGTGACGTCGTCCGGCGTGTACGTCCACTCGCGGGAGTCGAGCGACGGCGGCATCTCGATTCGGTGCTCCTCGCCGTCGGCGACCCAGGTGATCGCCGACACCCGCGCCGTCCCGTCGTAGCGCGCCCCGAACGTCGGCGGCGCGGCGGCGACGAACCGCTCCCCCATCCAGTGCGGACCGCTCCGGAGCACGAGCGTCGCGCGCGCCGTCGCGGCGAACGTCCGGCGCGACTGCATCGCGCGGAAGATCGACTCGCGGTCGACGGCGGTCGTCCAGACCCCGGCCCAGCTCGCGCGCGTCGAGAGGTGGTCGCTGCTCGCGACGAACCCGAAGCGGTATCCCCTCGCGAGGCCGGCCGCGGCGTCCGCCTCGGCGTCCCGGTCCCGAAACCCCTGGTAGATCTCGAGCAGCGGCCGCTTCACGTCGTCGTGATGCGCCCACACCTCCCCGACGAACGGCTGGTGCGGG
>JBICIB010000165.1:0-3005 GCA_043101415.1 Planctomycetota bacterium JB042
CGTCCGGCGAGGCGGAGGACGTGGGTGTCGACGACCATGCCGGACGGGATCCCGTACGCGGTGCCGAGGACCACGTTCGCCGTCTTCCGCGCCACGCCGGGGACGGAGAGGAGCTCGTCCATCGTCCGCGGGACCTTCCCTCCGAACCGGTCGCGGAGCGCGGCGCCCATCCCGCGGAGCGACTTCGCCTTGTTGTTGAAGAAGCCGGTGGAACGGATCTCCTCCTCGAGGACGCCCGGGGGCGCGTCGGCGTAGGCGGCGGCCGACCGGTAGTTCCGGAACAGGCCCTTCGTCACCTCGTTGACGCGCGCGTCGGTGCACTGCGCGGAGAGGATCGTCGCCGCCAGCAGCTCGAGGGCGTTCCGGTACCGGAGCTCGCAGTCGGCGTCCGGGTACTCCTCGTGCAGCGCCTCGAGGATCGGCCCGACGCGCGCGGCCGCGTCCCGGACCGCCGCGGGCCGTCGCTTCCGGGCCGCGGTCATTCGACGTCCGGGTGGAGGAGGCGGTCGACCGGCTTCCCGTCGACGCCGTGCGAGTCGACGAGGTCCGGGACGTCCTCGACCGTGACGCCGCCGTACCAGACGTTGTCGGGATAGACGACGACGTTCGGGCCGCTCTCGCAGAGGCCGAGGCAGGTGGTGCCGGTCGCGGCGACGCCGTACAGCTCGCGGAGCTTCTTCCGGTCGAGCCCCTTCTGGAGCTTCGCCAGGACGTCGGCCGCGCCCTTCGGTCCGCACGACTCGTGGGAGAACGGCGGGCGATTCGTGATGCAGACCAGGAAGTGGCGTCGGTACTTCTCCATCCGATGCACGATACGCTTATCCTCGGGCGACGGACAGCACCGGCTGCCGCAGACGATCCAGGAGCATCCCCATGAAGAAGGTCGCGGTCATCCTCTCCGGTTGCGGCGTGAACGACGGCGCCGAGATCCACGAGTCGGTCGTGACGCTGCTCGCCCTCGACCGGCTCGGGGCCGACGTGATCTGTGCCGCCCCGAACAAGCCCCAGGCCGACGTGATCGACCACGCGGCCGGGGCGCCGGCCGACGAGACGCGGAACGTGCTGGTCGAGTCGGCGCGGATCGCCCGCGGCGACGTCACCGACCTCGCCGCGCTGCGCGCCGCGGACGTCGACGCGGTCGTGATGCCCGGCGGGTTCGGCGCCGCGAAGAACCTCTGCACGTTCGCGCAGGGGAACGACCCGTGGGAGGTCGACCCGGAGGTGGCGCGGTTCCTCCGCGAGATGCACGCCGCGAAGAAGCCGATCGGCGCCATGTGCATCGCGCCGGCGGCCGTGGCGGGGGTGCTCGGCGGCGAGGGCGTGACGCTCACCATCGGGACCGACGAGGGGACCGCCCGGCGGATCGAGTCGACCGGCGCCCGACACGAGCCCTGCCTGGTCGACGACGTGGTGATCGACCACGAGCACAAGGTCGTCTCGACGCCGGCGTACATGCTCGCCGGGCACGTCGCCGAGGCGGCGGCCGGGATCGAGAAGCTCTGCGCGGCGGTCGTCGAGATGGCTTGACGCCGGATCGCTGCATCCGCGGCGCTTGCGGGATTCGGACGCTCGGGTTAGGGTCCACGACCGGCGAGGTGGCACCCTTCGTCCGCGCGAGAGAGCCCGTCTCATGAAGAAGCCCCTCCTCCTGGGCGGCGCCGCCGTCGTCCTGGCCGCCGTCGTCGCCCTGATCCTCTCCGGCGACGGCCCCGACGCGGCCTCCCTGCCGGCCTCCGACCCGGCCGAGCCGGGCGTCGCCGAGGGCCCGTCCGGCCCCGCGCCCGCCCGCGCGTCGCGCGAGTCGGCGGTCTCGGAGGGCCTGGAGGAGGCGGCGCCGGCCGAGGAGCCGGCGCCGGAGGGGCCGCCCGAGTCGTACACGCGGGCCCTCGGCGGGCTGATCGGCCGGGTCGTCGAGCGGGACGGCTCGCCGATGCCGGAGATGGCGGTCGAGCTCCTCGCCGCCACGCTCGACGACTTCCTCCCCGACGTCGGATCGATGTTCGGCGAGGAGCCGCCGCGGTTCGAGGCGGTGAAGGACCGGACCGAGACCGACGAGGAGGGTCGGTTCCGGTTCACCGGGATGGACCCGCGCGGCTTCTACGTCCTCGGGATCGACCTCGGCGGCGCGCGCGCCACGATCCGGTTCGTCGACCGCGTCCCGAACGCGGGCGAGGTCGTCGACCTCGGGGACGTCGTGCTCGACCCGTACGTGACGTTCACCGGGCGGGTCGTCGACGAGCGCCGGAACCCGGTCGCCGGGGCCCGCGTCCGGGCGACGAACCTGCCCTCGATCCTGTTCACCTTCGGGCTGCAGGAGATCCGGCCGGACTTCCACGTCGCGTTCCAGGAGGACCTCGGTTCGAAGTGGCGGGTCGCGCCGATCCCGCGGTTCGTTCCGAAGCTGATCGAGCGGTTCCCGATCCCGTCGACGCGGACGGGCGAGGACGGGGCGTTCACGCTCGAGGGCGTCCCGCTCGGGATGGCGACCGTGCTGATCGACAAGGAGGGGCTCGTCTCCCTGGTGCACGGGCCGGTCCCGACCGGCGAGTCGGGGTCCCGCGACCTCGGCACGCTCGTCCTCCGGGCCGGGGAGGAGCTGATCGGCCGGGTCGTCGATCCGAGCGACGAACCGATCGCGAACGCCACCGTGCTCGCGGGCGCGCGGCTCGAGCTCGCGCCGGCCGCGGTGCTGGCGCCGGTCGCCGTGACCGACGAGGACGGGCGGTTCGTCGCGCGCGGGCTCCGGGACGTCGATCACGTCGTGGCGGCGCGCCCGGAAGGCGCGATCGACTGGACGCTCGTGACGGACGTGGTGCCGGGGTTCGACGAACCGGAGATCGTGATCGGCGACACCCATCGCGTGGTCGTCTCCGCCTTCGCCGCCACCGGCGCGCCGCTGCCCCGTCCCGCCATCGTCGTCCAGCCGATCAACCGCCTGCCGCTCCACCCCCTGATCGTGCCGCCGATCTCGCTCTCGAAGCGGCTGTCGTACACCGAGGACGGGC
>JBICIB010000166.1:0-10872 GCA_043101415.1 Planctomycetota bacterium JB042
CGGGCCAGCCGTGCTCCCGTTCTCGCCGATCGGATGGGCCGTCGGCGCGGACGGCGAGGATCTCACGGCCGCCGTCCCGGCCGCGGCGGCGACCCTCCACGTCGACTACATCGTCGTCCCGGCGTAGCGGGACAGCAGCGGGGCGTCGCGCGGTGCGGCGCCCCTCCTTCAACCCCAACAGGAGACCGAACCCCATGACGGTCAAGCTCGAGCAGCTCAGCGCCCCGCACCCGTACGAGGCGGGTCGCGAGTTCGACTACGAAGGCTTCCGGATCACGGTCCGCCCGTGGCGGAACCGCGACTTCAAGCAGACGCTCGCGCGCATCATCGCCGAGCGCAACATCGACCCGAACGAGATCGACGAGAAGCTCGACCGCGAGCTCTCGCAGGAGGCGGCGTCCGAGACGATCCTCGTCGGGTGGTCGGACGTCGTCGACGGCGACGGCGAGGCGGTCCCGTACACGCCGGAGCTCGGCCTCCAGGCGTTCCGCGGCAACGAGGAGTTCTACGACGACCTCGTCGTGATGTCGGTCGCGCTCCGCCGCTCCCGGTTCAAGGCGCTGGAGCGCGACTCGGGAAACTCCGACGAGTCCTCCGGTACGAGCTGACCCATGCGGGCAGCCGGCGAGAGTCGATCGAGCACTGGGCGAGCCTCGGCGTGCCGCGCGCCGTCGCGGCTCTCCAGGCTCGCCCTCGACTCCTGCCGCACCTGGAGGACTACCTCGCAGAGTGGTCGTGGTGCTCGCACCTCTACCGCCCGCAGTACGACCAGAAGCTCGGGCCGCAGCGAGTGCCGATCGAGCGGTTCATCGCCCGGCTCGACTCCTTGGGGATCGGGCCGCCGATGCGGTCCGCGTACGTCTTCTTCTTCGGGGTGCTCGAGGACGAGTGGCTCCGGTGGGCGCGCGACCCTCACGCGGACGGCGACGGCGGGGATTAGGTAGGTGACGGCGACCCTCGAAGCGATCATCAACGCCGCCGGCGCCCGGACGGGAGCGGCCGAGTTCGATCGCGCGACCGACCAGATGACGCGGTCGGCGCTGTCGGCGGACCGCGCCGTCGACAAGCTCGACCGCGGCGTCGCGAACGCGGGTCGCACGATGGCGGCGACCGGCACCGCGGCGCGCGGGGCCGCTGGCGGCGTCACGGCCCTTACCGCGAGTGTCACGGGTCTCAACTCGTCCCTCGCGACGTTCCTCCCCGGCCTCGGGGCGGTCGTGGCGGGGTTCGCGGGCTTCGCGACGCTCCGGTCCGGCCTCGGGACGTTCCGGGAGCTCGAGCGGGAACTCGTCACGCTCCGCGGCGTGTCGGGCGCGACGGCCGAAGAGTTCGAGCGGCTGTCCGGAAAGGCGCGCGACCTCGGCGCGTCGACCCGCTTCACCGCCACCGAGGCGGCCGAGGGCCTGACGTTCCTCGCGCGCGCCGGCTTCTCGGTCCAGGAGCAGCTCGACTCGGTCTCGTCGGCGCTCGACCTCGCGGCGACGTCCGAGCTGTCGCTCGCGCAGGCGGCCGACGTGGCGTCGAACGTGCTCTCGACGTTCGGGATCGCGACCGAGCAGGCGTCCCGCGTCGTCGACGACCTGACGAACGTCGCCAACAACTCGAACACCTCGATCTCGCAGCTCGCCGAGGCGCTCAAGTTCGCCGGGCCGGTGGCGTCCGCGACCGGGAAGTCGCTCGAGGAGACCGCGGCCGCGATCGGCGTCCTCGGGGACCGCGGCATCCAGGCGAGCCTCGCCGGCACGAACATCCGCGGCGTCCTCTCGGCGCTCCTCGGTCCGTCGGAGTCGGCCAAGGAGGCGATCGCGGAGCTCGGGCTCGAACTCGACGAGCTCGACCCGTCGGCGCACTCCCTTACGACGATCTTCGAGCGGCTCGGGCACGCTGGACTCTCGGCCGGTCAGGCGGTCGAGGTCTTCGGCCGCAGGAACGCCGGCGCGGCGCTGATCCTCGCCAGCACGACCGAGCGCGTGAAGGAACTCGTCGACATCCAGAAGGAGAATTCGGGCGTCACGAAGCAGCTCGCCGAGGAGCGGATGAAAACCCTCGACGGGCAGATTCTCCGCGTGACATCGGCCTGGCAGGGGTTCACCGAAGCTCTGGCGTCATCCGACACGGTGCTCGGGACCACGCGAGCGGCTCTCGAGGCAATCGTCTCCGCACTGGACTCCGCGCGCAACTTCGTCAAGGACCCGTACGACATTCGCTTCCGGCTGGTCACGACCAGCCCGCTCATTCGGGACATCCTCGCCGGGAAGAGGGTCTTCGACGCGGCCGCCGAAGGCGCGAAGTCCACGGTCGACTTCCTGGCCGCGCCGAAGCGCACCGCCAAGGACTTTGCACCGGAGACGCCGAAGCCGTCCGCCATCTCGGAGTTCCTGAAGGACGCGGCCAAGCGCGCTCGCGAGGAGGCGATCGGGCTCTTCCGACGTGCGGAGGCCGCTCAGGCTGCCGCCGAGGCAGATCGTGAGCGCGCAGAGGCCGCGCGTGAGGCCGCGAAGGCCGACGAGGCGGCGGCCGAGGCGGCGCGGATCGCGTCCGAGATGGTCACCTCCGGGAACCGCTTCCCGGCACTTCAACGGGGCGTCCGGCGCACGATCGAGGACACCGGGTTCGAGCTGGAGATCGCCGGGCTCTCGTCGAACCGGCAGCAGATCGAGCGCGAGGTCGAGGCGTTCCGGCGCGCGGCGGAGGAGGCGTTCCCCGCGAACGACCCGGAGAACTTCGGCGCGGTCTCAGACGAGGCGCAGCGGCTCGTCACGGACTTCCGCCTCATGGCGGAGGAGATCGCCCGCATCAACGCGGAGTCCCGCGAGACCGAGCGGCTCGCGCAGACGTTCGACGAGGCGTCGGGTGCCATTGAGGGCATCATCGACGCGCAGAGCCGGTCGGCCCGACTCCTGTCGGTCGAGGGGGACCAGCGGGACCTCCTCGCGGCGAAGCTCAAGATCGAGGAGGAGCTTCGGCGGGGACTCGCGGCCGCGACGACCGAGCAGGAGCGGGCGTCGCTCCGTGCGGCGGCCGCCGAGGCGATCGCGTCGGCCGAGTCGCTCGACGCGCTCCGGAAGCAGGTCGAGCTCCGCGAGCAGGCGTTCCGGGTCGGGACCGCCGGGGCCTCCCGCGCCGCGGAATCGCTCGGGCGGCTGGCGCAGAACGAGCGAGACGAGATCGCGCTCCTGTCGGCGTCGGCGTCCGAGCGAGCGGCGGTCTCGCGCGAGATCGAGATCCAGAGGGCCGCCACGGAGGGGCTCGCGGCGGCGCTCCAGATCGAGGACGAGGCGCAGCGATCCGCGGCGGTCTCGCGCATCGAGGCGGCGGCGCAGACCGCGCGGGCCGTCGGGGCGCAGGCGGACACGCTCCGGGAGGCGCGGGAGGCGGCGGACCAGTACGCCGGGACGTTCACCCGCGCGCTCGACCAGGTCGTCGACAAGGCGCTCCAGGGGACGCTCACGATCCGGGATCTCGGAGCCGCGACGCGGGGTCTCGCGGCCGACATCGCGAAGGTCGCGATCCGGCGGGGCGTCGTCGAGCCGGCCGGGAACTTCATCGCCGACAAGCTGACGGGGATCTTCGCCGGCGAGGCGGTCAGCGCGGCGGCGGGCGCCGCTGGCGCGACGGCGGCGCGGGACGTGGCGATCGACGCGCAGACGGTCGTCGTGAACGGGACGATCGTCGCGGGCGGCGCGACGGCGGCGGGCGTCGTTGCCGCGGGGGCGTCCGGGGCGGGGCCGGGGGCGCTCCTCGGCGGCCTCGGGGCGCTCGGAAGCCTGTTCAACACCTCCGCGACGCAGGACGATCCGACCGTCAGCACGACCTCGGGGTTCTCGGCGTCCGGTTTCGGCTCGATCTTCGGCAACGTCTTCGCCGGGATCGGGAAGTCGCTCGGGCTCGGCGGCGGATCGCCCGGCTCGCCGCCTCCGGCGCCCCCTCCCGCGCCTCCGCCGTCCGCTCCGGCGCCCGCGCCCGCCAACGGTCCGGGCGGCTTCTCGGGGCTCCTGGCTGGCCTGAACAGCCTCGTCGGCATCGGCGCGGCCTTCACGCCGATCTCGGCCAACTCCGCGAACGTCGGCGGGGCGACCGGGCTCACGGGAGAGAATCTCGAGGCGCTCGCCGCGCTCGGGTCGCCGGGGCTCTCGTCGCTCGGGCCGACGGAGTCGCAGGTCCTCGCGTCCATCGGCGAACCGGAGAACCTCGGCCTCGTCGGGGGGCTCCAGAACGCCGGAGGCATCAACCCGGCCGCGCTCGTCGTCGGGGCCGAGCAGCTCACCGGAGAGTCGTTCCCGAACATCATCTTCGGCGGCCAGCGGGGCATCTTCCAGAACGTGCTCCCGAAGAACGGTGCCGGGAACCTCCCGCTCGCGCCGGTGCCGGGCGACGTGACGTCCGACCTCGCGTCCGTGAACCCGACGTTCGCTCTCCTCGGCGCTCTCTCGGGTGCCGTTCCGGGCGGGACTCCGGCCGGCGCTGTCCTCCAGGCGGGGGGAACCTTCGGGAACCTCTCGGGCGCGGGCTTCTCGGAGACGGACCTCGTCACGCTCCAGAACACCAGCCTCGCGACGGGTGCTGTCGGCGGGGTCTCGATTCAGGCGAGTCCCGAGTACATCAACGGCCGCGCGCCTGGCTTCACAGGTCTCGGGCCGACCGGCGGCTTCTCGGGGAACATCGGTCGCACGAACTTCACCGCGAACCTGACGTCGCCGGAGGGTGCGCAGGGGCTGAACTTCCTGAACAGCTTCTTCGGCCTCGGGAGCCTGTTCAGCTTCGCGAAGGGCGGCATGTTCGTCGGCGGACGTCACGTCCCCGTCACGGCGCACGCGCTCGGGAGCGCGTTCGGGAACGGCGCGCTCCTCGACTCGCCGACGTTCTTCGCGTCGAACGAGGGGCTCAACGTCGCGGGCGAGGCCGGGACCGAGATCGTCGCTCCGGCGGAGCGCGACCCGCGGTCCGGGAAGCTCGGCGTCCGCGTTCTCGGCGGCGCGGGCGGCGGGACGACGCTCAACGTGACGAACATCTTCCCCGGCGTGAAGGACCGCGACGGGATGCGGAAGTCGAACCAGCACACCCAGCAGGAGACGCGGGCCGCGCTCCAGGGGCTCACGAGGGGGTAGGGTTGGGGTTCCACGATCGCGCCATCCTGACCAGCGACGCGAAGGCGGGCTCCTCCGGTGGCGTCGGCTTCGAGACGTCCATCGTCGCGACCGACTCCGGGACGGAGCGCGTCATCCGGCGGCCCGCCGGCGAGCGCCGCCGCTTCGCCGTCAACCTCGCGGGGCACGCGGCGGACGACGTCCTCGGCGTCCGGAACTTCTACATCGTCCGGCACGGCATCGCGAACGGCTTCCGGTTCCTCGACCTCCAGGACTACAGCTCGAAGGCGCTCGACGATTTCACGGCCGACGACCTGAACCCGATCTTCTACGCCGCGCTCGGGATCTCCGCGACCGACCAGCGCATCGGCACCGGAGACGGATCGACCGACAAGTTCCAGCTCCGCAAGGCGTACACGGTCGGCGCGACGACGAAGTACCGCGCCATCACGAAGCCGGCCGAGCCGTTCGTCCTCATCGCCATCGACGGCGCGATGAAGCCGAGCACGTTCTACTCGGTCGACTACGCGACCGGGGTCGTCTCGTTCGACGCGGCGCCGGCGGGGTCGGCCGTCATCACGGCGGGGTTCCTGTTCTACACGCCCGCCCGCTTCGGCGACGAGGTCGACCGCCTCATCCAGACGTCGTTCGACGGCGTCCAGGAGGCGTCGCTCCCGTCCGTGCCGATCCTCGAGGTGACGGACCTTCCGGAGACTCCGGAGAGTTCGCCGCCGGACGGCGCGCGGTACGAGGCGATCGACTCGAACCTCGTCCTCACGAACTTCCGCGCGGGGTACGTCCGCGTCGATCCGACGGTCGGAAGCCTCCAGGTCCGACTCCCGGAGATCGGCGCGACGAGCCCGGTCGGCGGGCCGCTCCTCCGAATCGAGAACGTCACCGGAACGAACTCCTTCGAGATCGCCGAGGAGGACGGAACCGGGCTCTACACCGTCCCGGCGACGGCCGGCGCGAAGGTCACGATCCACGTCTACCGGGACTCCGGCGGCTCGCCGAAGTACCTCATCCTGGAGCTCTGACGGTGGTCTCGTCGTTCGCCGAAGACGCCATCTTCCCCGAGGAGAGCATCGGGAGCCGCGGGGGACCGGGCTACTTCTCCGACGTCGTGCGGACGTGGTCCGGCCGCGAGGAGATCACGCAGCGGCGGCTCTGCCCCCGCCACGTCTACAACCTCACGCTCGGGACGCAGCACATCCGCGACGTGTGGGAGGTCCGGAACTTCCTGGAGTCGCTCGAGGGCGCGGACACGGGCTTCCGGTTCCTCGACAAGCACGACTGCACGAGCCTCCCACTCGACTCTGCGGCGCTCGCCGACACCGACGACGTCTACGCGGCGCAGCTCTCCAGCTACGGCCGGGGCGATCAGTTCCTCGGCATCGGGGACGGATCGACGACCGAGTTCCAGCTCGTGAAGCGGTACGCCGACGCGGTCTCGGTCGTGACGCGCGTCATCGAGAAGCCGATCGACGGGACGGTCGTCTGCGAGGTGAACGGCGCCGTCTCGACCGAGGGCGCGGGCCACACGACCGACCACGCGACCGGCGTCGTGACGTTCTCCGTCGCCCCGTCCGACCGCGCGATGATCTATGCCGGGTTCCGGTTCCACGTCCCGGTTCGGGTCGGCGAGGCGACGGACGCGCTCTGGAGTTCGTACGCGCGGGGCTGGCAGGTCGGCGACGGCGACCAGATCCAGCTCGAGGAGATCCCGCCGTCGCGGTTCGTCGAGGAGAACCGGCCGCGCGGCGGGGCTCGGCTCGCGACGGGTTTCGCGACCGGCACGACCGACGCGCTCGATCACGTCTGGAGCATCACGCCGCAGAAGAACGGCTGGAACCTCCGGATGCCTCCCATCACCGACCGCACGCCGCTCGGCCGTCGCCTCATCGTCCACAACACGCACTCGACGTTCGTCGTCCGGCTCCGCGATCCCGAGACGACGTCGATCCTCGCGGCGCTCGTCGGCGGCGGCGTGCGTGAGGTCTTCGTCGTGCCGGACTCGAGCGGCGCCAAGGTCTACAAGTTCGGAGCGGCGTGATGGACGCGGCCACCTACTACGGCGAGGCGGAGCACGTCACCCTCTCCGGGACGCCGACGAAGGTCCACCCCGCGCGCGCGCGCATCGTGGCGGCGGACCCGTCTTCGAGCGGCTTCGCGTTCCGGCTCCCGAACGCCGAGACGGACCCGTGGCGGTTCGTGCCGGGGGAGAACTACTTCCTCCTCGTGAACCTCTCGTCGTCCAACACCGCCGACGTCGAGGACGCGAGCGGCTCGACGCTCGCCACGATCGCGACCGAGTCGGCGGTCGAGGTCCACCTCCTCGGAACCGGCGGCGGTGGTCGCTGGCTCCTCAAGAGCCGGGCGGTGCTGGCGTCGTGATTGCCCTCGCATCCAGCCTCGACGGACTGCGCCGGCACCGGACCCACACCTGGGCGATGCTGTACGAGGTGACGCGCACCGACGGCGAGGTCCACCGCTACACGAACCACGACCAGCCGATCCCGTTCGGCGGCGAGACCTTCACGCCGATCGGGGCGCCGGAGTCGGAGTCGTCCCGCCAGCGCGCCGGCATGACGCCCGGAACGACCAGCGTCCGCGGCTTCTCGGAGGTCCCGTCGCTCCCGATCGACGACCTCCGGAAGGAGCTGTACCGCGAGTCGGTCTGGCGCCTGTTCGAGGTCGACTGGCGGTTCCCGTTCCTCGGGGCGTTCCGGTCCGCCCGGTACGTCGCGGGAGACGTCGACTTCGACGGCGAGACGGTCGGCGTCCAGCTCCGCTCGACGCTCGACCTCCTCGACGTCACGCGCGGCCGCCTGTTCTCTCGGCGGTGCGACTACATCCTCGGCGACCCCGTGACCTGCAAGGCGTCGCTCGCGGGCGTCTCGCCGGCCGCGACGGGCTCGCTCGCGCACACGTCCGGGACCGCGACCGTGACGGCCGTCACGGGGTTCACGAACTCGGACAAGCGGCTTCGGTTCCGGACCGATCTCGTCGTCCTCGAGCCGAGCTGGCCGGACAAGTGGTTCCGGTTCGGGAAGCTGACGTGGATCACGGGGAACAACGTCATCCCCGGCCGCGAGTGGGAGGTCCGGACGCACCTCCAGGCGAACGGCGAGATCGGCCTGTTCCAGCAGCTCCCCGAGGACATCGAGGTCGGCGACACGTTCACCGTGACGGCGGGGTGCGACTGGCGCCGCAAGACGTGCCAGGAGAAGTTCGGGACGGGCTCGAAGGGGAACGTCGAGAACTTCGGCGGCGCCGGCCGGTACATGCCGGGCCGCGACAAGATCGACAACCCGAAGAAGAAGAAGGACTGACGCGATGCGGCGCCCGTCCGACCCGAACGACTTCGAGAGCTACGGACTCTGTCCGGAGCATCCGCGCTACACCGTGTTCGCGTGCGCGACGTGCTGGACGGGGCGCATCGAAACCGGAGACGCGCCGAACGCCGAGGCCCGCGAGGCTCTCGTGCGCGAGGCGCGTCGCCACCTCGGGCGACCGTTCCAGCGGAACGGACGCGACCCGGTTCATGGGGGCGTGGATTGCTCCGGACTCGTCTACCTCGCGGCGCGGGGCGCTGGGCTCGCGTCCGTGCCGAAACTCACGCGCGCGTTTCCGCGTGAGTTCCACGGGGACGAGTTCCTCGCGGCGTGGCTGGAGATCATGGACGAGGTCCCGATCCCGGACGAGCCGGTCGTGCGCGCCGCGATCTTCCCCGGCGACGTCGCGCTCGTCGCGCACCGCGGGCACACCTCGCACGCCGGCATCCTGACGGACGAAGGAACGTGGGTCCACGCGACGAACTGGCGGCGGCGCGTCGTCGAGGCGAACGTCGACGGGCACCGCGCCATGTCGATTCGGCACGTCCTCCGGTTCCGAGAGTTCGGGGAGGGCTGACGGATGGGGTTCCTCAGCGGCGGCGGAGGCGGCGGAAGCCTGTTCGGCGACATCCCGCTCCTCGGCTCGTTCTTCGGCGGCGACGGCGACGAGCAGGGCTCGATCAACGAGATCGCGAAGGACAAGATCCCGGAGGGGAAGCTCCTCGCGACCTCCGAGGGCGCCCCGATGAACTTCGTCATGGGGGACGACCGAATCCGCGTGCCGCTCGTCGTCTTCTACGCCGAGAAGGCGACGGTCCACAAGAAGACCGTCAAGGGCGAGGGCAAGGGCGCTCCGTCGACGTCGTTCGAGACGCTCGAGATCGACTGCGCGTACTCGATGGGCTCGGCGTACGACCCGAACCCGAGCGACGGCAAGAGCGGGCACGGGCGCATCGAGGGGTTCCGCCGAATCTGGCTCGCCGGGAAGATCGTCTACCACTCCGCGAGCCCGTCCAAGGGGAAGAAGCACTACGACTCGCTCAAGCTGACGCGCGCGGGCGACACCGCGAGCGCGCCGGAGATCATCACCGACGAGAAGGGCGTGAACAACGTCCCGGCGTTCCGGGGCCAGAACTTCTTCGAGGTCGAGAACCTCAAGATGACGGAGAGCTTCGGCGGCGGCTTCCCGCAGAAGGGGGAGGCGCTCGTCAAGCCGAACGTCGGACCCTTCACGATCGCCGACGCCATCACGGCGCTCTGGAGGTTCGCGGACGTCTCGACGTCGCTCCTCGACGTGTCCGAGGTGACGGGCCAGAACACCGTCAGCTCCGGGACCGTCGGCCAGGTCCGCGGCTACTTCCGCACGGGCTACCACAACGTCGCGCAGGCGCTTCGCGAGCTCCTGTTCGTCTACGACGTCACGGCGCAGGAGGAGGGCGGGGTCGTCCGGTTCCTCGACCGCGGATACGAGGACATCGTCGAGGTCGACTGGCAGGACCTCGGCGTCCTGTCCGGCAACACCGGGAAGCCGATCCGCTTCTACGACGACCCGGACGCGCAGACGCCCGGCGAGGTGACGTTCGCGTTCCAGTCGCAGAAGAACAAGTGGCAGCGCACGACCCGCACCGCGCGCAGGTTCGGGACGCCGTACGACCAGAAGGTCGAGATCGGCGTCAACATCAACCTCGAGCCGAAGGAGGGAATGCGGGTCGCGCGCCGTCGGCTGTGGGGGCCGACGATCGAGTCGCGCGTCGCCGTGTGGTCGCTCCCGCAGTCGTACAACCACCTCCAGGCGGCCGACATCATGGCGGTCGCGTTCCCGGCCACCGCGCCCGTTTTCGCCGGCCAGCGGTTCTACATCCGCGTGCTCGACCGCACGGTCGGAAACGACTGGCAGTACGAGTTCCGTGGGACGCTCCTCTACACCCAGTCGGCCGACGACGACCTCCTGCCGGACCTGTCGAACATCTTCACGTTCGAGGAGGAGGAGGAGGAGGAGGACTCCGACGTCGGCGAGGTCGACGACGAGGACGAGGAGCTCGAAGACCCGCCGGCGAAGATCCACCCGATCCTCGCCGACATCCCGCCGCTTCGCTTCACGGCGACGGAGGTCGACCAGCCGGGCCACTACTTCGCGCACGCCGTCGAAGACGTCGCGGAGGAGTTCACCGGGTCGGTGTTCTACAAGGCGAAGTCGAACGTCGACTCGAAGTACAAGGCGACGTCGATCGCCATGCCGCCCGAGGGGATCGTCGGGTTCGCCGACACGGTCCTCCCGGCCGCGACGGTGGCGGCCTTCACGGGGGCCATCGACACGAACGGGACCGTCGACGTGACGGTCTACGAGGGGACGCTCGGCTCCGCGACGCTCGAGGACGTGCTAGCCAGCGAGACCCCGGTCAACTGGGCGCTCCTCGGGACCGAGATCATCGCGTTCCGCGACTTAGAGG